>NZ_KV821103.1:0-11935 GCF_001815595.1 Staphylococcus sp. HMSC070D05
TTTTTTCACTTATCCAGATACTTTATGTCCCGAACTCATTTTTAATAACAAACTTTAACGTATTCAAAATGTGCAAAGGGAATGTTTGAGATAATTCTCAGACAAAATGTTATTAATTAGGAGAACTGTATCAAAGTAACTCATCCAAAGTTTTTCAATACAGTAAAGATTATATATGTTAAATAATTAACATACCCTAATTATAATGTTAGGCTTCCCTAAGGTCAAGTTAAGAAATATATTTTATTAGATATAGTGATGCAATATGTTTAATCACGTAATAGACGCTAAATTAAATCATTTTAATTTTTAATTTTTAGCATATTGAGTAATTATTGGAGTTTAGAATTAACATAATCGATGATTATCAGAAGTTCCATCACTATAAAAGGTGTATCAAAGATTTATAACCCCCTTGATACACCTTTTACATTCATTTTTAATTACCGAAGAATCGACTCCAAAATCCCTTTTTAGGTGGTTCTACCTCCCTATTATCATCAGGATCACTCTTCATTTCTTCAACGAACTTATCCCCTTTTGTAAATTCATCTTCGCTTGTACTGTCATTCTTTTTCTCTTTGGTTATATTCTTATGATTTACTTTTGTTGGTTGGCTTTTCTTTTGATGTTGGTTGATATTTTGAGACTCTTCAGTAAAAGTTGCTTCTTGTGGATTAATATTCTGTCTATTATTCGTGACTGTATCAAAAGAATAATTAAGCTGTCTTTCTTCTTCTAATTGGCTTTCTAGTTTTTGAATCTTTTTATTACTTTCTAATGCTAAGACTTGCTGATTTTCTAGAAGCCTATTAAGTGTATTTATTTGTTCTTTATCTCTACTTGCCTGTTCCTTATATATGTCTAGTTGAATATATAACTGTTTTATTGTTTCATCTTTTACAGGATCATTATTTTCAGAATTTTTTTCATTTATTTTACTTTCAGCGTCAGTGCTCTTTTTTTGATTTTTTTTTATTCTATTTACTACTACAATCTCATCTTCACTAGATAAGTAATTTACGTTATCAATTTTCTGAAATTTCACATTTGCTTTTTTAGCATTATTATAAACTGTCATTTTTGTCACATTTAGTTCGTCCGCAATTTTCTTCATACTTTTCATATAATAGCCTCCGTATAACTATATACGGTATTTATTATGCGTTATATAGTTATTATACTTAATATATCAATATTTTTATACTTATTCATAAAAGGTATACATATAATTATACGAATACGATTTATTATCTTTATATACTTATTATATACCTTTTATACGTGCTACAATAGCTTTCTTTATATAAAATCCCATATCACTATATAAAAACAATATATAGCCTTTTATTATTCTTACAAGATATATACATTAAATATATATATAAAATGTAACAAAGATTTGAAAAATGTTATTATAAATAGAAAGAAGCCCAACTACGGGAATAGTTAGGCCTCAATGGTAATAAAAAAGTTGTTTTTGTATAGTTGTTGTATTCATATTATATATATTAAGAATTATTAGCGCAAGTCTAATACATATATACTTACTTATGACTTTTTATTACCTCTTTTAAAAATTTAAATATGAAAGAGGTTTTTGTATGTCTAATTTTAATATTAAAGAAATCCAAAAAGAAAAATTCTATCGATTGCCTAAAGTATTTTTTACAAATCCTAAATATACTAAATTGTCTAATGATGCAAAAATTACTTGGTCAATATTAAGAGATCGTTTAGATTTATCTATAAAAAATAATTGGATAGATGAAAACGGAGATATATTCTTTATATATACTAACGAAAAGTTAAAACAAATCCTAAATATTAGTAGCCCAAACAAATTATCTAAAATAAAAAAAGAATTAACTCGAGCTGATTTGTTTAGTCAAATCAGAGTGGGATTAAATAAACCAAATAAACTATATCTAAAAAAACCTGAAGTAACAAAAGCTGATGTATATTGTATTACACAACAAGAAAATGACGTAGAACAGCAGTATTCTAGGGATGTATCAAATTCATACATCCAGAAATATGATAATGATACATCAGGAAATATCAAAATGATACATCATGATATATCAAAAAAATACACTAATGATACTGATTATAATGATACTGATTATATTAAGACTGAGAATAATGATACGGATGATTTGAATGATAAGAAATTAACTTATTCTAGTAATCACACAAATCATTCAAATCACTACTATTCAAAATTTAATGATGACGCTTTAAAGTTCCAATTACTAGAAGAACTACCGCAAAGTATTCAAAATTATTTAAGTAACTTTTCTGTAGATGAAATTAAACTTATTAAATCTGTATTATTAAAAGCCAAAACATCTTTCAACAATTCCATTGATACATATTACTTATTAGAAGACATGGAAATAGAAATACTGCATGTTCTTAAACGCTTTAAAGCCATGCTTATTCAAAAAAACGAAACCGTTGAAGCAATGCAAGGGTATCTCATGAAATCTCTTAAATCTGAATTCGCAGAAGTGCATACGCTTAATAAACGACGTGATAATTTACCAATCACTTCTTTATTTAATCAATAATTTAACTTAATAGCCCACCTTTATTTTCATAGCAATTAATAAATTAAATATGAAATCTAATTAAGTAAGTAGAGGGGACTAAAACTGAAAAGTTTTAGTCCCATTTTTTTATAAACGATTATTATTTATTGTGACTACTACTAACATTTTTTTTGATTCTGTTTCTTATATTTTATAGCATTATAAAAACCAACATTTTGAATACTATTTTCAATAACTTGTTACTATCTTTTTCAAGTGGAATACCAAGATTTGTTGACGTGATTAACTACTTCTTTTTAAATTTATTTGGTTTATTCATATTAATATAATTGGAATACATCTTTAACAATTCTTCTGTTTCATCAGGACTTAAATGCTCACATTCAAAATACTTTTCAAGCATTGCGCCTTTTCGAATCAGTCTATGGGCTCTTTCTTTTCTATCTAAATTTTTTAATCTATGTTTTCTTAATTCTGCTTTTTCAATTTCAGCATTTGTTTTTTTGAGATTTTTAAAATCATTCATCGTATCACTTACTATTCTGATTAATTTCGTTTTCTTTTAAATTTTCATTGTTCCTGTTACTGCCATTTTGTTCGATATTTTTATTAAATTCTTCAATGACTTTATCCATGATTTTATACAATTCATCACTAGAGTTAATCCTATTTAAATCAAGTTCGTTTAAAAAATAACCACCAATTTTATGAGATAGTTGTGCTTCTTGTTTTTTCTTTTGCGCTTTCAGTTGTTCAATTTGTTGCTCTAGTTGACTTAATTTCGTAATATCTGTTTGTTTGATTTTAGACATTAAAAAACTCCCTTAGTTTATCTATATAAAGCATATCATAATTCATTGGGTAAGTCGCACATTCATGGTATAATGTAACCAGTTCATAAGACACTGCCCATTTACATGCAAATTGAAAATTGGCATAAAAATGGGCAACCATAATGGTTGATCATTATAGTTCCCACAGGGGTAAAAAAACAGAAAAGAGAGGAGGTAAAATCATGAATAAAGGTTACTTTATGTTAAGAGTGACAAATATTAATCGAGCAACAAAAAATATCGTTGCGTCAGCGTCTTATCGTTCTGATAAAGCATTATATAGCGAACGTACAGATGAAAAAATTAAGTTTAGAAATCATATTGTTAAGCCTGAAAGCATGATTTTAACCCCTCAACATGCACCCGAATGGACTAAAGATAGAGAGCATTTATGGAATGAAGTTGACAAAGTTGAAAAGAATAATGCGAAAACGAAAAATCCTAGATTAGCAAAAGAAGTCTTGTTAAGTTTGCCTAATGATTTTGATAGAGAAGTACAAACAGAATTAACAAAAGATTTTATAAAAAGTGAGTTTGTAGACAAAGGAATGGTGGCTGATATTTCAATTCATAGAGATGATATGAACAATCCACACGCTCATGTTTTATTGACTCAAAGACCTTTTAATTCAGACGGTACTTGGGGAAAAAAGACAAAAACGAGAACACGATATGATGAAAACGGTCATGCGATTTTAAATAAAAATGGTAATAAAGTTAGAAAGCAAGAACGTTTTGCTGATTTTGATTTCAAAGAAGTTCGTAAGCATTGGGAATTAAAATTAAATCAATATTCAGAACGTGAACAAAGTTTAAGAAGATATGATAGTCGTTCTTTTGAAGCGCAAGGTTTAGATAAAATTGCCGAAATTCCACTAACAAGAGAAGAATATCGACTAGAACAAAACGAAAAAAGACGCTGTGAAAAAGAGGGTATCGAGTACAAACCCGTTACTTATTACGGACAGAAAAATGATCAAATTAGAAGATATAATCGTGGCGAAGTATCACAAATATTTAGTGATAAAGAGAAAAAACAAGCACAAAATGAAATCAGATTATTTATTCAAAATGCTAACGATCAAGTAAGTAAAAATGAACAAAATTATTCTATTTTATTTGATAGATATCAACGTGAAGTTGGCTATTCAGAGGCTAAGGAAACCATTAAAAATACGTTTGATAGTGCGTCTACCTTTGGTCGTAAAATTCAAAATGATTTACTCAAAAATGAAATTAAGAGACGTCAATTAAAATTCTATGCTAAAAATTATGATGAAAATTATCAGTTTAGAAAAGAAATTGAAAGCAAAGGATATAACCAACAAGAGTTTGTCAATACTGTTGAAACTAACTATAAAGCGTTACTCAATGAAAAGAATAAGTTAGAAAATAGAGAAGAAAAACGTAAAAAGATTTATCAATCAGCTAAAGATGTTTATCTAACTGAAAGTGAAAAAAATAATCTAATTGTTCAGCAAATGTATCCTAAATCTCATTATCGTTTTAGTCATGATGAGAAAGCATTTATTGTTGATGAGGCACAAAAAGGTAATATTATAAAAGCATCTCATGTGCGATATCTATTTAAACAAAGTAACCATATTCCTTCGGATGTATTTCTAGAAGATACTTATAAAAAAGCGAGTAAGGATATTTTCTTTAGTGAAAGACATCTTAAACACTTAGAAAAAGATAGCTTTGAATATAATGTTGAATTGCAATTTATTAAGGAAAAAGAAAAAGAAATTGATAGTTATAAAGAACATATTGATAATGATTTAAGAATAGATATAGGCGATAAAAACTTTGAAAAAGTCAAAGACCAAACACCTAATGAGAAAGTTCAATTACTTATCAAACTTGAAAAATATAACAATGTCGATCAAGAAGAAGTTATCGAAAAACATATTAATCAAGTGGATAGAAATGATAATGACAATCATCTTGAACACGAATATGGACAATCTAATCATATTCATTTACCTACGATAAATGCCAGTGACTTCCTTATGTATTATGCGAACGAAACTGAAAAACAAAACAATATTAATCATAATAAAAAGAAGAAGAAACAGGAGAGGAATAATCAAATGAGAAGATAGTAGGCCGTTGAAATGATACAAAGTTCATTCTTTAGTAATAAGAAACTTAAACAAATCTGGTATATTGGCGTTGCTTAAAGATAACATTGTAATTCATGATGATATATGGAATTTTAACTTATCAAATTGATTGAAACAAATGTCGGCATAGCGTGAGCTATTAAGGCGACCATTCGAAGAGTTTTGATATTGTTATAGATCCAAGCTTCAACATCAATAAGCAATTAGAATAAATCGATATATTATTTTGAAAGAAAAAAGGAGCGATAAAAAATTTGTTTTCGATATGTTTGTCTGTAATTTCTATAATAATTGCTATTGTTTCTCTTATCTCTTCTATACGTTCTAGAATCTATCAAAAAACTAAAGATAATAAACTATTAAGACCTCAACTTTTATTGGAAGCTCAAAAAAAGCAAACAACAGATTATATTGGAATCGATTTTGAAATTGAAGGTTATGAGAAGTTGAAAGATTATAATGTTTTACTTAAGTTTTTTAATAATACTGATGCTAAAATTATTGATTTATCTGTGTCTGTGAATGTCTTAAAAAATGAAACTTTTTATTATTTGTTGGATAAAGCATTAGAAGAGAAAGACAATAATTTTTATTGTGAAACTGATAAATCTGGTAATATTTTTTACACTTGGGATAAAGTTTTTGGTATGCCAGAAACTACGAACGTTCAACAATCTATTTTAGAAGGTGGAAATTCATTTGAAATAGAATTACCTGGTATTTTTTCAGCCTTACTGTTAGGAGCTATGTATTCATATCGAATGGATTTTAAAAAAACAAATTCTGTAATAGAGTTTGAAGTGGATATTTCATATAATCATGCCCTTACGAAAAAAAATAAATACGTGAAAATAAAAGAAATCATTCCTGTGACAATTACTTTTAATAATATGATTCAGGGACCATATGTTTTGTATGATTCATTTATCTTTAAACAATTATGATGAGCATTTGATCATTTTTTTAAATATTTTATTATATAACTTTTAATATTATTTTTTACTTCTATGTAATTAGTCGGATTGGGATTCATATGAAGAGGAGATAACGATATAGTTTTTTTATGTCCATCTACTTCTATTTCTATTTCTTGTTCACCATTTTCTCCGAATTCTTGAGTTAATATTGCTATATAATCACCTTTATTTAATTTTAATTGACCTTTTTCTATTTCTGTTTGATTTTTGGTAGGCATATCTTTTCTTTTATTAACGTTTATATGTTCAATCTTATTACCTTCGCGATTATAAATATTAAGTATTTTTATATCGTGTTCATCTGAGCCAATTACAACTGCTAGCTTGTTTGGGTTAGTTAGTATTATTTCTGCCATAATCTTTCTTTTTTTTTCGGCTATAAATTCATTTGGTATTATTTCCGTTTTACCTATTGGAAATTTATTTTGAAAATAGTTCTTTATTTCTTCAGGAGTTTTAGTTAGTGCTTCGTGATAATGTTCAGTTAAAGTTGCATAAACATTAACTTTTAATGTTGTTGTTTTGTCGAACAATATATATTTAATTAATATAATCATGTAAATTATTACTAGTATGGAGGATATTGTACCTCCGATATTTACAAACCATTCAAAATTTCTAGACCAATCGATTTTGTTCATTTCATTCTCCTTTTAGTTAAATTTGAATTTGCTATTTTGCGTGTTTTAAACTAGTTGAAAACGAGTTTCTTCTTGTTTTGATAGTTATTTATTCATAAAATGACTTATCGGAAGTTATCTATCATCGAATATTCGTAGATGATATAATATATAAGTCGCCTATCTCTCAGGCGTCAATTTAGACGCAGAGAGGAGGTGCATTACTTTGCTAATCATTTTCGTTCACATCATAGCACCAGTCATCAGTGGCTGTGCTGTTGCGTATTATACTTATTGGCTTAGTAAACGCAACAAATAGTTAATAGGCGACTTTATAAGCCAGCATCGAAAAAATCCCCACACTATTGCAGTAGTGTGGGGATTGGTGCATTAATTGTTAATCATTTTCGTTATCTAGATTATAACACTGGTTAGTAGAGAAATGCAAAATTAGTATCTATATAGGAGGATGAAATAAAATAGAGAGTATTATAGGATTTCTAACAATCTTTTTCTTTGCTGTAATGATCATCACTTTTTCTTTTACAGCTATACTATATATAATAAAAGGACTTTATAACGAGCAAGCAACAGGAGCTTTATTAGCTAGTTCAATATTCATGATTATATTTATCCTTTCTGCTCTTTTTTATTTATATTTAGTGAAAAGATAATACAAAAAATGTTAATTATAAGTCTACCCTAATTGAACAATTAGGAGCCCTTGTAAAATACAGTTTCTAAATGTATGATTAGGGTGTATGAGAAAGGGTGTTGAAAATGATAGTTGGTTATGCACGAGTATCAACCATTGATCAGAATTTAGATAGACAGATTGAAAATTTAGAAGCATTTGGTGCTGAAAAAATATTCACAGAAAAACAATCAGGTAAATCGATTGAAGATAGACCTATTTTTATAGAAACATTGAACTTTGTAAGAATGGGAGATCGTTTAATCGTTGAATCGATTGACCGTCTAGGAAGAAATTATGACGAGATTATTCAAACGGTGAACTATTTAAAAGAAAAAGAAGTTCAATTAATGATTACAAGCTTGCCTATGATGAATGAAGCAATTGGTAACCCATTATTAGATAAGTTCATGAAAGATTTAATCATTCAAATTTTAGCAATGATTTCAGAACAAGAAAGAAATGAAAGTAAGCGTAGGCAAGCACAGGGAATTAAGGTAGCGAAAGAAAAAGGTATCTATAAAGGCAGACCTGTCCTTTACTCACCAAACGCGAAAGACCCACAGAAACGTTTAGTTTATCAACGTGTTGTAGAAATGTTAGATCAAGGAATTTCTATTAGTAAAATTGCTAAAGAAGTAGATATTACAAGACAGACCGTATATCGAATTAAAAATGAAAGAACAAAATAATTAATAAAATGAGTAAAAAGTGATTGTATAACACATTAGGAAATGATAATATGTTATACAATAACCTGCTTCTTTTAATTTAAAATTCTAAACTTTATTAAACTGTAAAAATGATAATTTCAAACTTCTTCATATTTTTCCCTTTAATAAGATATGAAGACGAAACATCTCTTCCAAAAGATAAGTAAAAAAGTGAGCGTTATTATCTATATAGACAATAACGCTCACTTTTAGTTTCATTGTTATTTTTCCAATCCATCAGTTAAAACATCTAAATTATACTCTAAATATTTAAGATAAGTATCAGCTACGCCACCTTCTTTACTAATTTCATCAGAGTAAATTGGTTTCTTGTAAATTGATACGCCACTTTCTTTAGATACGGTTTCCATTGGACGCTTATCTACGTTTGATTCTACAAATAAGTGAGATGGCTCATTTTTATCAATAAATTTTACTAAATCTTTGATTTGTTCTGGAGATCCATTCTCGTCCGTGTCTATCGCCCAAATATAACCTTCTTTTAGGTCATAACGGTCTGTTAAATATTGGAAAGCTTGTTCACTCGCTACAAAAACACGATCTTTCTTAGGAATATCGCCTAATTGTTTTTCATAATCATCTTCGATGTTATGTAATTTTTTTAAATATGCTTTTTCATTTTCTTTATAATAATCTTTGTTTTTTGGATTTCTTTCAGATAAAGATTTCGTGATATTTTTAATCATTTTTTCTCCTACTTTCGGATCAATAAATGCATGAGGGTTCACTTCTTTTTTGCCATCTTCATCTTTAATGTATTTAGGTTTAACACCTTCTGATGTTTTTATCGCATTTTCTTTTGAAAAATCAGAAGACTCTAAAGCTTTAAATAACCAACCTTTACTGCCACCTTCTAAATTCAATCCATTATAGAAAACCAAATCGGCACTCGAGATATGTTTAATGTCATCTGGTTTAGGATCGTAGTCATGCGGGTCAGTGCCTGTAGGCACTAAATTTTTAACTTCAACGTGCTCTCCGCCAATTTCTTTAACCATATCATCAATCATAGAAAAACTTGTGACCACTTTGATTTTATCTTTATCTACTGATTCTAATTCTTTATCTGAATCACCGTCTTTATCTCCATTACTACAAGCTGCTAAAACAACAGAAAGTGTAATGGTGAATAAAAATAATATCACTTTTTTCATTATAAAAATCCTCCTAAGTTAATGTTTAATCATTCTCCACAATAGCCCATTTCTAGGTGCTAAGAAGAATGTGATAATAAATATAGCTGTAATAACTAATACAATAACCACACCTGAAGGTAAGTTAAATGTAAAACTAAAGAACAACCCAATAATAGATGAAATAGCACCTATCAACGCTGATAAAAGAATCATGGTTGATAGTCTTTTAGTCAGTAAATAAGCTGTCGAAGCTGGCGTAATCAATAAAGAAACAACTAAAATAACACCGACGGTTTGTAATGAGGCAACAGTTACTAACGTTAATAACACCATGATTGTGTAATGGATGAATTTTGTTGGTAAACCTGAAGCTGCAGCCATGGTTGGATCAAACGTTGATAGTAAAAATTCTTTATAAAAGATCACTACAATAATTAAGACAATCGCAGCGACAATAAATGTTAATGTTCGATCCTGTTCTTTAACTGTCAGTACATTACCAAATAAAATTTCCGTTAAATCTATGGACGATTGCGCTTTCGTAACAAGTAAAACCCCTAAAGCTAGAAAGGCAGAAAAAACAATACCTATAGATGAATCGCTTTTGATTTTACTGTTTTGGTTAACGAAACCGATTCCTAAAGCTGCCATAATCCCAAAGACTACCGCACCGTAGAAAAAATTAATGCCCATCATATAAGAAATAGCTACACCCGGTAGAACTGCATGTGAGATAGCATCTCCCATTAGCGCCAAACTTCTTAATACGATGAAACAACCAATAACGCCACAGATGATTCCGATGACAACAGAAGTTACAAGTGCTCTTTGAAGAAAACTAAACTGAAATAACTCATGTATAAATTGACTAATCATTTTTATCCCCACTTTCAGAAGGGATCAAAATATTTGTGCCAAAGGCTTGTGCTAAGTTATCTCCCGTAAACACATTTTCAACAGAACCAAAATCGATTAAATGTTTATTTAAAAGAATAAGGCTATCGAAATATTTACTGACTTTGGATAAGTCATGATGAACAATTAAAATTGTTTTTCCAGATTCAGCTAGTTCTTTTAATAAATCAACAATGATATTTTCACTTGTAATATCGATGCCAACAAAAGGTTCATCAAGTAATATCAAATCTGTTTTCTGAACTAACGTTCTAGCAATTAACACTCGTTGAAATTGTCCTCCTGATAGCTCCCCTATTTGTCGATCTTTATATTCCGACATATCCACTTTGTTAAGGGCTTCTGTTGCCATTGCTTTTTCTTTTTTCCCAGGTAACTGCCACGGTTTTAACCGAGGGTATATACCTAAAATGACACAATCTAAAACTTTCATAGGAAACGTTGTATCGATATTACTTTTTTGTTCGACGTATGAAAGATTTTTAAGTTGCTTATGTATAGGCTTACTTTTAAAAAATGTTTGTCCTTTGTGTGGTATTAAATTAATCATTGCTTTAATCAAAGTTGATTTACCTGCCCCATTTGGGCCAATAATCCCAACAATTTGTCCTTCTATCATTTGTAAAGAAACATCTTGTAAAGCTCGGGTTTGATTATCATAAACCACTGACAAGTTTTGTACATCTAACACGCTATTCCCTTCTTTCTTCACTTGCGTAAATAATATGTTTAGGTTATCCTAAATATATTATTTAGGTTATCCTAAATATATTATTTAGTCAAACGAAAATTTGAAGTTTGGCTAGCTATTTCTGCTTTAAAAATCAAAATTGTAGGTGGGATCATGATTACTGATGCGCAAAAGAAATATTTGAAAATTATCTTCCAATTAGGTGGAGACATTGAGCTAGTGTCTAATAAAATGTTATCTAAAAAGTTAGGAGCAGCGCCCCCTTCAATTAGCCAAATGTTAGATCGATTAACCGAAGCAGGTTTTGTCAAAAGTGAACATTATCGTGGTGTTATGTTAACTAAGAAAGGATTAACTTATACGATAGAAATGACTAACAATCATGAGATTATTAAAGCGTTTTTCATAAAAGTATTAAATATCAACTCTTCTGAAGTCAACCAAGAGGTTGATTTAATCGAAAATCACGTATCAGATAAATTTGTTCAACGTTTATCTGAATACTTAAGAACAAAACAATTTTAAAAAGGATGATTAACTATGAAGCTTTTTAATAAAAAGTACAGTACAAAGCAACAATTATTCTCTCCCAGCCCTCAAAATAAGAATACGAATCATAAATAAATGAGGCTGGGACATAATTTCTAACAAATT
>NZ_KV821104.1:0-5801 GCF_001815595.1 Staphylococcus sp. HMSC070D05
CTATATTTTTCTAACTTTGCAACAGAACCAGAATATTCATTTAACTCCTCCTATATAGTGTTTTGCAATATTTACGTTTTATAGATTATTCCACCATTCAAAGTTATCTTGTTTAAGTAATTGATCGCTTTCTTTAGGTCCAAAACTTCCTGGTTTATACTGTGGTATTGTTACGTTAGATTTTTTCCATTCAGTACTTATATAATCTATAAATTCCCATGATTGTTTAAGTTCTTCCCAATGTACAAAATTAGTTTGATTTCCTATTAAAGCATCACATATAAGTGATTCATAAGCATCCACTACTTGGTTTTTATCTATTGAGTTATAAATTTTCATATTATGACTTCTATTATTTCTATTTGATTTATTTTCATAAATATATAGTGATATTTTGGCATTAGGTTCTATATTTATTACCAGTAAATTACAATCAGTATCCTCATTATTATTTTCATATCTTAATGTATTATTGTTTTTTTTGAATTCTATAACAATCTCTGTTGCTTTTTTACCTAAGCGTTTCCCCGTACGAATATAAAATGGAGTCCCTTCCCATCTTCTATTATTGATAAGTACTTTTCCTGCTACAAATGTTTCTGTTGTTGAATCACTATCAACACCTTTTTCTTCATGATATGACATTATCGGAGTTTCATTAATAATACCATTAATATATTGTCCTCTAACAAAATATTTGTGTACATCAGCCCCTTTCAAAAATTTTATATTGTTTAAAAGTTCGATTTTTTTTAGTCTAATATCTTTACTATTTCTGCTTTCGGGTTTCTCCATAGCAATAAGAGTAAGTATTTGTAGTGCATGATTTTGCACCATATCTTTAAGCGCTCCTGTAGAATCATAGTATTGGCCTCTATCTTCAATGCCTAAAGTTTCCGATAGAGTTATTTGAACATTTGATATATACTTGTTGTTCCACAATGGTTCAAATATTGTATTACCAAAACGTAAAGATTCAATATTTTGCACCATCTCTTTACCTAGATAATGATCTATTCTAAATATTTCTTCTTCTTTAAAATACTGTCTTATGTGTTTATTTAAGTCTTCGGCAGATTTCAAATCTTTTCCAAATGGTTTTTCTATTATTAATCTTGAAAATCCATTTGTATCAGAAAGACCTGATTGGCTTATGCTTTGAGTTATAATTTTAAAAAATTGAGGATTCATTGCTAAGTAAAATAATCTATTGCCATCCAAACAATATTTTTTATCAATATCATTGGAAAGTTCCTTTAATTTATTCCAACTTGTTTTATCTTCAACATTTTGTTGAAAGTAAAATATGTTATCTAAAAATAAGTTCACCATTTCAAAATTTTCTTGGCTTAATAAAATTTGTTTTACTTTACTTCTATATTCTTCATCACTTATATCCTCTAAACCCGTAGAAATGATAACTAATTTCTTAAAGTGACCCTTTTTATAAAGATTAAAAATAGAAGGTAGCAATTTCCTGTAACTTAAATCTCCTGTTCCGCCAAATATTGTTATTAATGATGATAAATTTTTATCCAAAGCAGTTCCCCCCTTTTACTTGATTAGCTAGTTTCTGGTTTTCATTCCGTAACAGTAATTATATTACTCTTCATCCCATTGTGTGTGGAACACACCTTCACGGTCTTTACGTTCATAAGTATGTGCACCAAAATAGTCACGTTGTGCTTGGATAAGATTAGCTGACAAATCTTCAGAACGATAACTATCATAGTAGTTCACACTTGCAGAGAATCCTGGTGTCGGTACACCGTTTTTAACGCCTGTTGCTACGACGTCTCTTAATGCATCTTGGTAATCTGTAACAATATTTTTGAAGTATGGATCTAATAATAAGTTTTCAAGTTCTGGATTATTATCGTAAGCATCTTTAATTTTTTGTAAGAATTGTGCACGAATGATACAACCTTCACGCCAAATCATTGCCAGTTCACCTAATTTTAAGTTCCATTCGTGATCTTCGCTCGATTTTCTCATTTGCGCAAAGCCTTGAGCGTAAGAACAAATCTTACTCATATATAATGCTTTTCTGATTTTTTCTAAGAATTCTTCTTTATTACCATCAAATGAAGCTTGTGGTCCATTTAATGATTTAGACGCATTAACACGTTCTTCTTTAATGGATGAAATGAAACGAGCAAATACCGATTCAGTGATAATTGTTAATGGAATTCCTAATTCTAATGCATTAATAGAAGTCCATTTACCTGTACCTTTTTGACCAGCAGTATCTAATATTTTTTCTACTAATGGTTCATTATTTTCATCTAATTTAGTGAAAATATCACCAGTAATTTCTATTAAGTAACTTTCGAGTTCTCCAGCATTCCAATCTTTGAATGTTTGAGAAATTTCAGTATGACTCATACCTAATAAGTCTTTCATCATTGTATAACTTTCAGCGATTAATTGCATATCTGCATATTCAATACCGTTATGAACCATTTTCACATAATGACCTGCACCATTTGGGCCAATGTATGTTACGCAAGATGCACCATCTTGCGCTTTAGCTGCAATGGCATCTAAGATATCACTGACTTTATTATAAGCGGCTTCTTGACCACCAGGCATTAATGAAGGACCAGTTAAAGCGCCTACTTCACCACCTGATACGCCCATACCAATGAAATTAACGCCACTTTCAGCTAATGTTTTATTTCGACGAATTGTATCTTGATAGTTTGTATTACCACCATCAATTAAAATATCTTCATCGTCTAATAATGGAAGTAAGGCATTTATCATGTTATCCGTAGGACTACCAGCCTTAATCATCAACAAAATTTTACGGGGTTTTTCTAATGAATCTACAAATTCTTTCAAGTTATACGCAGGATATATCTTTTGATAATGAGACTTTTGAATAGTATCATTAATTTCATTATTATCTCTACTATGAATACTCACAGAATATTTCTTATCCTCGATGTTCCACGCAAGATTTTTCCCCATAACACCTAAACCTAAAATTCCAATATTACTAGACATTGTATCCTCTCATTTCTTTATAGTTTATAACCTACAATCTTGCTTCAAGATCTTTTTTCATATCTTCAAATCCTGGTTTACCAAGTAAAGCAAACATATTTTGTTTATACGCTTCTACACCAGGTTGATTGAATGGATTTACGCCTAATTGATAACCACTCATAGCACATGCAAGTTCGAAGAAGTACACGACATAGCCAAATGTTTCTTCATCTAATTGTGGAATATTAACAACGATATTAGGTACGCCACCATCTGTATGTGCTAATAATGTACCTTCAAATGCTTTTGTATTAACTTCATCAATTGTTTTACCAGCAAGATAATTTAATCCATCTAAATCGTCACTATCTTCTTCAATAGTAAGATCATGTTTTGGATGATTCACTTTTACAACTGTTTCAAATAAGAAACGACGACCTTCTTGAACGTATTGTCCTAATGAATGTAAATCAGTAGTGTAGTTAGCACTTGAAGGATAAATACCTTTAAAGTCTTTACCTTCTGATTCACCAAATAATTGTTTCCACCATTCGTTGAAATATTGCATTGACGGTTCATAGTTGATAAGCATTTCAGTTGTATAACCTTTGCTATATAGAAGGTTACGGATTGTTGCATATTGATAAGCAATATTTTCTTCTAATTTGTCAGAAGATAATTCTTTACGTGCTTTTGCTGCACCAATCATCATCGCTTCAATATTAATACCTGCAGCTGCGATTGGTAATAAACCTACAGCAGTTAACACTGAATAACGGCCACCTACATCATCAGGGACTACAAATGTTTCATAACCTTCATTTGTAGCTAATTGTTTTAATGCACCTTTTTGTTTATCTGTTGTAGCAAAGATACGTTTTTTAGCTTCTTCTTTGCCATATTTATTCTCAACTAATTGTTTGAATAAACGGAATGCAACTGCTGGTTCTGTAGTTGTACCAGATTTAGAAATGACGTTTACAGAGAAATCTTTGTCAGCTAAATAATCTACTAATTCTTTTGTATAATTTGATGATAAATGATTACCTACAAAAACAATTTCAGGATAGTCATTATTTGTTCTAAATGAAGATGTTAGCATTTCAATAGCAGCACGTGCACCAAGGTATGAGCCACCAATACCAATAACAACTAACACGTCAGAATTTACTTTAATACGTTTAGAAGCTTCTACAATTCTTGAAAACTCTTCTTTATCGTAATCAATTGGAAGGTCTACCCAACCCAAGAAATTATTTCCTGCACCAGTTCCTTCATGTATCGTTTTGTGTAATGTCTTCACGATATCTTTTTGTTGTTCTAATTCATGTTCTCCAAAAAATTCTAAAGTCTTACCATAATCTAATTGAATATGAGTCATCTAAAAAGCCTCCAAATTTGTAATTATTAGTCTTATATTTACAATTCCAACTGTACACTACAGTGTAATATTATTCATACTGAAAAAATAGTCACCCCCTTTAGATAAGCTGACATTCCCTATATGCCAATTTTGTCAGTATTGATTTATTGATAATTATGTCAAAATAAAGGTATAAATTAATGAAAGGATGAATTATAGTGGAATTACAATTAGCTATTGATTTATTAAATAAAGAAGAAGCAGCAGAATTAGCGAAAAAAGTAGAAGAATATGTCGATATTGTTGAAATTGGTACACCAATTGTGATTAATGAAGGTTTACCTGCCGTTCAACATTTAAATGAAAATATAAGCAATGCTAAAGTATTAGCAGACTTAAAAATCATGGATGCAGCAGACTATGAAGTAAGCCAAGCTGTTAAATTCGGCGCTGATGTTGTAACAATTTTAGGTGTAGCAGAAGATGCGTCAATTAAAGCAGCAGTTGAAGAAGCACATAAAAATGACAAACAATTATTAGTAGATATGATTGCTGTACAAGATTTAGAAAAACGTGCGAAAGAATTAGATGAAATGGGTGCTGACTATATTGCAGTGCACACTGGTTATGATTTACAAGCTGAAGGACAATCTCCATTAGATAGCTTACGTAAAGTTAAATCAGTAATTAAAAATTCTAAAGTCGCAGTTGCTGGTGGTATTAAACCAGATACAATTAAAGAAATTGTTGCAGAAGAACCTGACTTAGTAATTGTTGGTGGCGGTATCGCAAATGCTGATGACCCTGTAGAAGCAGCTAAACAATGTCGTGACGCTATTGAAGGTAAATAATGATGACAACTTTTAATCATTATCAATTAATTTTAGATGAGTTAAAGGGCACTTTATCTCATGTTAAAGATGAAGAATTTGATGGGTTTGTATCAGAAGTAACTGAAGCATCACGCATATTTATTGCAGGTAAGGGGCGTTCTGGATTCGTTGCAAACAGTTTTGCAATGAGACTCAATCAATTAGGAAAGCAAGCATTTGTCATTGGCGAATCAACAACACCATCAATTCAAAAAGATGATTTATTTATTGTAATTTCTGGTTCAGGCTCAACAGAACATCTTCGCTTATTAGCAGAAAAAGCGAAATCAGTTGATGCAAAAGTGGTATTACTAACAACTAAACTAGATTCTGCAATTGGTGAAATTGCAGACACAGTAGTTGAATTACCAGCAGGTACAAAACACGATGCTACTGGGTCTGATCAACCGTTAGGTAGTTTGTTTGAACAATCATCACAAATCTTTTTAGATAGTGTAGTCATTGGACTAATGACACAATTAGATGTTGAGGAAACAACTATGCAAAATAATCATGCCAATTTAGAATAGATATAAATAAGCAGTTAATGCGGAAGATTATATAATCTTCCGCAT
>NZ_KV821105.1:0-38789 GCF_001815595.1 Staphylococcus sp. HMSC070D05
CGAAAGTGTTTTTATATCATTCCCACTAATTGAGGTCAGTCCAAATTGCTTTATCTTCCTTTTTTATCTATTTCACATTAAAATTTTGAAGCAAGATATTTACTAGAGACATAAAGTTCGTGTTCATTACAAATTGAAAGAATATGATTCAATGAATGCGTATACTCCATTTCTTCATATAATGCAGTTGTATCGATGGGCACATCTGTATAAATTTCCGCTAATTGTTTGGACAGCATCAAAATTTCTTTATCAGTTGCAATTTTTTTCTGTTGACCAGGTGTAAGTGATTCGATATTGTCTAGTACGTTTTCAACGCTACCATAAGATTGTATTAATTTAATGGCGGTTTTTTCTCCAATACCTTTAACACCCGGATACCCATCTGCTGAATCTCCCATAAAAGCTTTAACATCAATAAGTTGAAGTGGATGTAATGCATACTCTTCATTAAAACGATTAAGAGTATAGCGATGATAAATATTAAAACCTTTTCTGATTAACCAGACCTCTACTTGTTCATTGATACATTGTAAAATATCTTTATCTCCAGTTACAATATGTACTTCATTATCTTTTGAATATGTTTTAGCGAGTGTTCCTATGACATCGTCTGCCTCATAATTTGCAACACCGATATTCACAAAACCAAATTGTTCTGAAATGTCTTTTACGTAGTCGAATTGAGGTATCAATTCATCTGGTGGCGCAGGTCTGTTTTGTTTATAAGAAGTATACATATCATTTCTAAAGGTCGCCTGCCCCATGTCCCAACATATCGCGACATGACTTGGTTTAATATCCTTAATTGCTGTAAAGATATGTCTAACAAAACCCTGAATCCCATTGGTTGGAATGCCTTTAGAATTATACATAAATTGATTGTGTAGACTTGTAGCATAAAAATGTCTAAATAAGAGTGCCATTCCATCTACAAGTAAGACACGTTGAGTCATATATTAATCCTTCTTTCTAATTTAAAAGTGGTTCCAATTGTTGATTTACTGTTTCTAATTGTTCAATGAGTGAATCATCGATATGCTTAGATAATAAGTCATTGATTTGTTCTAAAACATTATTATTTAACTGATTAAGTTCAATGTTCGCGTCGTGAGTTAAATTAGAAACATAATCATCTAAGTGTTGTTTTAATGCGTTTAGTGATGGTTGTAGCAGTTCTAGTGTATTTGAACAAATCATTTCTTGCAGTTCTCTTTGCGTATTTGCATTTAAAATTTTACGTTTAGACAACTGTTTAGGTAAAGCCGAAAGCATCTCTTCTAAGCTAATACGTAATAGTGCATCATCTGTAAACGGTGCTGTTATTTTAAAATGAGGTCGGATAAGCACATGAACTGAATTTAATTTTTGAATTGTTGGTGCTATTTGTTGATCTAATTGAGAATTAAAGTATATTTTTATTCTTTCGACTAATAAAGTTTGTTCTAAATATAATCGTTGATGAACTTGATCTAAGTACATTTTCGTAGCACGTTTCTTTTCATCATTAAAATCATGATGTTGTGTCATTTGACTATTATATACTTTTTTAACTTCATCTAATAATTGAAGCTGTAATCGTTTATTTAAATGATAAATTTGTTCTTCAACCTCATTTTTAGTATGTTGTTCACTTGTGTGAATAATTTGGTTAGTTAATGGTGTTTTATCTTTATAAGTTTCAAGTTGTTGTTGTCGCTCTAACATACGTGTTTGATTTGTTTTAAATTCATCGATGATTTGATTAAAGTTATCGCGCATTTGTTCAATTTGGTGAACCATTTGCTTCTCTAAAATCGCTTTCGATTCAGTTTCGACAAAATGATCAATACTTTCTTTTAATTTAAGAATGCCTTCATCCTTAGTCTCCAATGCACGTTTGCTTGATACACCGAATAATTCAGATGGCAGATTCACTTGAGATAGAGCATCTTTTACATACTGATTCACTGCTATTAAATCTTCATTAGTTTCAGCTAAATCGATCGCATTAATAATCATCTTAAATGTTTGTGCTTCATTTAATTGGTTAATATCTTTCATATGTTCAATAAATGCTTTGTCATTATCAGTAAATGAGTGATTAAAATAGCTCACATATAAAATTAAGTTTGAAGAAGTTAAGATTCGTTCAGTTTCATTTGTATGTCGTTGATTATTAGAATGTAACCCTAATGAATCAACAATAATTTTGTCTTTTAACCAATCCAGTGGAAGATGTATATGAACGGTTTTAACAAATGTAGCGTATTCATCTTCAGCACTCCATTGCTTAATTTCCCTTTGTGAAATAGTATGTGTTACGCCTTCTTTTAGCATATCTTGGTACATCGAAAGATGCTTCTCTACTGATGTTATAAAAGCCAGTTGGTTTTTTTCTAACTGTTGTTTTAAAGACTCAATATTACTATTCATAAATTCTTCTAAAGAGTTAAAAGAGACGTTTTGATATTCAAGCAATTGGTTTAATTCATTTAGTAATTGCGTATTTGTTTTCAAAGTAATTTGACTATCATGACCATATGAGATTTCAGTCGTAGCTGCCGTTGTTGGATTAGGTGAGCTTACGAGATAATGATCTCCAAGTAAAGCATTGATCAAGCTACTTTTTCCTGCACTAAATGTACCAAAGACACCTATTTTTACAATTTTATTATCTATACGTTGCAATGTTTCTTTGATGTCTTGCTTTGTTTTATTGAATAAAGGAACAGGCTCAATGATAGCCAGAGCTTTCTGAATATCAAAGTGATGAGTTGTCTTAGCCTTAGTTGATGTAATATCTTCGTCTAAATCATTTGTTGAAGATTTGGTTGATTGATTAGGTTCATAATGTATTGCTGTTCGATCAATTAATTTATCGAGTGAGTCATTCATATGAATATAATAATGTTTATAATTTTCAGTTGTTAATGACTGTTTTAAATTCTTGAACTCAAGATACTGTTCATATAAATGTGCATCATTATTATCTATGTTAGATAATTCAGTTGCTTCAGTATGTTCAATAATGTCTTTAAATAATGAATCTGATTGTTTTTCGATAGCGCGTGCAATTGCTTTTAAAACGTCATCACTAAATGTGAGCACATAGGTATTATTAATGCTTGTTTGTACTTGATATAAATTAGAAATTAAAGTAGGTTCAATTTGATAATGTTGATTTAAAATTCGTTGATTCACTTCAGAATGATGGATAAAGCGAGTTATAAAAGATAAATCTTCACGCATTGGTTGACGAATGTGTTGATTCACTTTTTCTTGTAAACGGTCTACAACAATTTGTAAACGTTTTGCTCTCTCTTCTTCTGTTTTCTTTTTCTTATTTAGAAGACCACCCACTTTGAAGTCTAAAGCCATGCTTTCAAGATAATAACGAATATCTTCTCGCATATCATGAGTCATAATATAAGCATTATCTAATATATTTTTACGTTTTTCTTTTAAGTACGTTAATAATTGAGAAGAATGATTTAATAATTGTGCTTCTTCACTTATAGCTTGATTCTTTTGAAATTGTTTATAGGATTCTTCAAATTCGGATTCATTGATATTTAAATCGTCAAGTATATTTTGCATGTGCTCTTGAATATATGAAAGCTGAGTATGATGTATAAATTCAATGATACGTGTTACAAAATCTTCAATAGGTTCACGTAGTTTGTCTTTTCTTACTAAAAATTCTGAGAATAAATGAAGTTGATTGTTTGGATGATCAAATTTACTAACATAAAATAGTTGAGCGACTTTAATATCCCAATCTTGTATAGATTGTTCTACTTTTTGTTTAAATGCATCAAAAGAAATTTCATTCTCATTATGCTTATCAATTTGATTGATAACAAAAATAATAGGTATGCCTACTTGATTCATGCGTTTCATAAATTGGAAATTGAGTGCAGACTGAACGTGATTATAATCAACTGTATACACAATCATATTACTTGTATATAAAAATTGTTCAGTAGTGGATTGGTGTGTAGAAACATTTGAATCTACTCCTGGAGTGTCTTGCAACGTAAAACCAAGATTAAATTTATTTGAAGGGAACTTTATTTCAATAGATTCCACATCAATATTTAATCGATTCATTATTTTTACATCATCATACGTTTTTAACTTAACATATTTTTGATATTCTAAATTAGCAATAATCTCTTCTTCTTTCGAAACAGAAACTATAGCCGTATTACTCGTCGTTGGTACAGGTGAACTAGGCAATATCTCTTGTTCTAATAATAAATTGATTAATGTTGATTTACCAGCTGAAAAATGTCCAACAAATGATAAAGTATATTGATTTAAATATACTTTTTTAATCACTTGATTTATTGTATGTACTAATGCTTCGTTATTCGATTTTTCTATTTCTTTTTTTAATTTGTATAATACATCTAATTGTTCATTATTTTGCATAATGCTATCCCCTTTATTTCACTCACTCTAAAATATAAAAAAATTAAGGTTATAAAACTAAAAAGAATTATAACCTCACTTTTAGGATGATAAAACTAAAATATCTTTAGCTGTGTTTATTAAATTTTATCATAAGAAATAATAAACTTATATAAAAAGAATTAGTTAAACCAAGCTGGTTTATCGCCATCAGTATTTGGTTTATTTACGCCAATGTTTTGTCTAGAATAAAGTTCAGGTTGTTTCGCTATACGTACTGCTAAATTGGCTACACTTCTTCTAGAAACTTCTGTTCCTTTAAAGGTATCGCCTTTTTGAGTAATTTCATAATCTGATTCATTTTTAAATGTTAACCAAGCAGGACGAATAATTGTATAATCTAAATCAGAAGCTTCAATTAAATCAGCTGCTTTACGATATTTAGTTAATTTTTCACCAAATTGTTCTTTGTTAAATGTATTGAATTTATCTGGTAATTCGTCATAAATACCAGGAGCCGCCACAAATATTAAACGTTTAACATTCTTTTTGCGCATGGCATCTATAATGGCTTGTGCTTCTCTATCTAGTGATCCTGATAAACTTGCAAAAACAATATCTACTTGATCTAATGCTTTTTCTAAATCTTCAACATTTTTAGCATCACCTTCAAAGACAGTGATACGATTAGATGCGTAATCAGGAATACGGTGGGCATTTCTTAAAAATAAATCAACGTTAAAACTAGAATTTTCTAAGAAAATTTTAGTTGCTTCAATTGATACTTTTCCGTTAGCCCCTACAATTAAAACTGTTTTCATAATTTACTCTCCTTACCATACTGTTTAAATGTGCTGTGTTTTTAACACGCTTACTAATAACTTTACAATAGTCATTATTATAGTGCTAATAAACACATAAATTTTAAATAAATATTATCCAATTTATTAAGAAAAATTTACAAAATTAATTATTTTCAAATAAATCTTCAAGTCAAATTTACTTATCAATATTAGGCTTTTTCCCCCAGTATTGATAATACGTACATTCGATATAACCATTAAAAAGTTTTCGACGTTTTGTTGCTTTACGATCAACAAAATACTCAAATTCTTTATTACTTGTAAGGATATACGTTGATAAATAAGGATGTTGTTTCATTAGTTTACCTACATATCGATACATTTCTTCAACTTCATCTCTATCTCCAATACGTTCGCCGTATGGTGGGTTACCAACTAACGCTACAGGCCCTTCTTGGTCGATAGTTAATGTATTAACATCCCTAACACTAAATTGAATAATATCACCTAGGCCTACTTCTTCAGCATTACGTTTAGCAATTTCAACCATTTCTGGATCTATATCAGACGCATACACTTGAATGTCTTTATCATAGTCAGCTTGTTGATCAGCTTCGTCACGCATGACGTCATAAATATTAGGAGGCATGATATTCCATTCCTCTGATACAAATTCTCTATTAAAACCTGGTGCAATATTTTGAGCGATTAAACATGCTTCAATAGCAATTGTTCCAGAACCACAGAATGGATCAATAAAAGGTGTATTACCCTTCCAATTTGCTAAACGTACTAAGCTAGCTGCTAGCGTTTCTTTAATAGGTGCTTCACCTTGTGCAATACGATACCCTCTACGATTTAGTCCTGAACCTGACGTATCAATGGTAAGTAGGACATTGTCTTTAAGAATGGCTACTTCAACAGGATATTTCGCACCACTTTCGTTTAACCACCCTTTTTCATTATAAGCTTTTTTAAGACGTTCAACGATAGCTTTTTTAGTAATAGCTTGACAATCAGGAACGCTATGAAGTGTAGATTTTACACTACGACCTTGGACAGGAAATTGCCCTTCTTTATCGATAATTGTTTCCCAAGGTAATGCTTTTGTTTTTTCAAAAAGTTCATCGAATGTTTTAGCATTGAAACGACCTACTACTATTTTTAATCGGTCAGCTGTACGTAGCCATAAGTTACATTTTACAACGGCATTAGCATCACCTTCAAAGAAAATGCGTCCATTTTCAACTTGAGTATCATAACCAAGTTCTTGTATTTCTTTAGCAACTACGGCTTCAAGACCCATTGGACACACTGCTAATAATTGATACATTATTCCATCTCCTTTGTCACATATCATATTAGTATATTAACAAATATTAAAATAATTATGTATACAAAATAAAAAAAGCTCTCCATAAAAAGGGAGAGCTAAACTAGTCTGTGATATCTCTATAAGCCATGTTCTGTACCATTGTACTCATAACGTACACTAGTTGTACTGGTACTTTGGTGGTAACCATCTGTCTACAAATCTTTACTATGCGAGTAAAGATGTCTCGTTTATACGTTGAATTCCGCTAAACAAGTGCTCCTACCAAATTTGGATTGCTCACTCGAGGGGTTTACCGCGTTCCACCTTTTATATTTCTATAAAAGCTACGTCACTGTGGCACTTTCAAACTATTTTAACCATATCAATTAATGACTTAGGTTATTTCATTGCCGTCAAATTAATGCCTTGACTTATTGTTTCATCAAGCACGAACACTACAATCATCTCAGATTGTGTGAGCATGGACTTTCCTCTATATTTCTATAGCGATTACCCAAAATATCACTTTTGTGAGTATAACATAATTTTAAAATATTTAATAGAACTTTAAATAGATAAATAAATAGCTATCAAAATCCAACATAATAGCAATCAAACATGCTTCGTAACAAGCTTATATCTTTAAGATACCAATGTATTATTTGCCAAAAACAGCTTTTTCAAGATTAGAAATTCTTTTTAAAATATCTACGTTGTTATTTGCTGATTTCGAATTGCTTGAAGCAAATGACTTATTATCAGAAGGACGTGAAGTTGCAACTCTGATTCTCAATTCTTCAACTTCTTTTTTTAGTTTATTATTTTCTTCAGATAGTCTGACTACTTCATTATTCATATCAGCCATTTTCTGATAATCAGTAATGATATCATCTAAAAAAGCATCGACTTCTTCACGACGATAACCGCGAGCCATCGTTTTTTCAAAGTCTTTTTCATAGATATCTTTTGCTGAAAGCTTTAAAGAAACATCTGCCATTAATTTCCACCTCATTCAAAACTTTGGTTTTGTTGCCATTGCAAATCGTTAATAAAGTCAGTAAGTTCATCAAATGTCACAATATCACAATTATAAGTCGTTTTTTCCATAAAATCAACTAACATTCTCTTAAAATATTTTGAACTTCCTTCTTGTTCATCATCATAAATTAATAACGTCACATCTGTATGATCTAATATAAATTGGTCTGTTTGTTTAAATTGAAATGGTCCTTGATATTCAGAATGAAATACACTATCTAGAAATTGTGCATTACTAGCAATAGATTCATACTTTGCTATATTGTGTTCATTCCACTTGGAGGTATGACCATAAAATGGTGTGATAATACCTAACTTTAATTCAGGATACGTGTCTTGTAATTTTAATACTACTTCAGCAGCCCACAATTCAATACCAATTTGTCCTTGAATGAGTACCCATTCTAGCCCTTCGTCAATATACTGTAATAATTTATGTTCTATAAATTGTTTAAGATAATCCACTTCTTTCATATCATCTTTAAATATATTTAACTCAAATGATTTATATCCAGTCACATATACTGTTTTCAATCCATTGATCCCTCTTTATCTTTTATATGTTTAAACAAATTGGTAAGATCATAATTAGCGGATTTCAATTTTTCATTAAATAACTTTTTACTTGTTTTATTGTAATGACACTCTACAGATAATTCCTTAATATGTTTAACTAAAATTTCTAATTTTTCC
The DNA here is from genome assembly GCF_001815595.1 of Staphylococcus sp. HMSC070D05. Classification (NCBI taxonomy): domain Bacteria; kingdom Bacillati; phylum Bacillota; class Bacilli; order Caryophanales; family Staphylococcaceae; genus Staphylococcus; species Staphylococcus sp. HMSC070D05. Next base: position 8,245 of record NZ_KV821105.1, read on the forward strand.
TTATTCATATAAGGAAATTGAATTAGTTCATCATGATAATGAGATAATTCTTCAGTTAAACCATCAATTTTTTTTACATAAGGAACAACATCTCGATGAAATTGCTTCTTTGACTGTGTCAATTTTATTTCATTATAGCTTGACGCCATGTACTGTAGTTCTTTAAGTAGTTCATTAATTAATGTGTACACAACAATACCTCCTATATTATTATAATTAATTTAGAGTATGATTTAGATATAAATTTTGCATTATTACAAATTTTTAAACATATTGTTTTCACTGTTAAAGCACGTTAAAATAGAATAGATAATTAATGAATAAATTTAATTATGTGTAGTATAATATAAATATTATGCTCATTTCATTATTATCGTATTATAGTTTAATATTATTCTCTTAGACATTGAAAGTGTAATATTAAATTTGTGTGGTGAGTATGATAAATTATCCAAATGGAAAACCATTTAAACTAAATCCTACTAAGGTTGGAAGTAATCAAAGTGAAGCTTCTAGTAACATTAAATATGGTGGACGAGGTATGACTCTCGAAAAAGATATTGAACAATCTAACAATTATTATTTTAAGCAAGGTGTGGCTGTTATACATAAGAAACCTACTCCTATTCAAATAGTAAATGTTCATTATCCTAAAAGAAGTAAAGCTGTAATTAATGAAGCATACTTTCGTACGCCTTCTACAACTGATTATAATGGCGTCTATCGAGGCTATTATATTGATTTTGAAGCGAAAGAAACGAAAAATAAAACGTCTTTCCCTTTAAATAATATCCATGATCATCAAGTAGAACATATGAAAAGTTGTTTTATGCAAAAAGGACTCGTCTTTTTACTGATTAGATTTAAAGTGCTTGATGAGGTATATCTACTACCTTTTTCGAAGTTTGAACCTTTTTGGGAAAGATATAAAAAGGAAATAAAAAAATCAATAACAGTTGAAGAAATCAAAAAAAATAGTTACTATATTCCTTATCAGTATCAACCTAGATTGAATTATCTCAAGGCTGTTGATAAGTTGATATTAGATGAAAGTGAGGACCGCGTATGACGGAAAATAAAGGATCTTCCCAACCAAATAAAGGCAAAAATGGGAAATCCAAATCAAAAAAGAAGAAGAATGTAAAAAGAACGATTATTAAGATTATAGGCTTTTTATTCATTGCCTTTATCGTGTTACTTCTACTCGGTATACTTCTATTTGCATACTATGCTTGGAAAGCTCCAGCATTTAATGAGTCTAAATTACAGGATCCAAAGCCTGCTGAAATTTATGATAAAAACGGTGACTTGGTTAAGAAATTAGACAATGGTGCACGTAGAGAACATGTTGATTTGAAAGATGTTCCAAAAAATATGAAAAATGCCGTGTTAGCAACTGAGGATAATCGTTTCTATGAACATGGTGCTTTAGACTATAAACGTTTATTTGGTGCTATTGGTAAGAACTTGACTGGCGGTTTTGGTTCCCAAGGGGCATCTACTTTAACACAACAAGTAGTTAAGCGTTCGTTCCTTTCAGAAAAGAAATCTATTGGACGTAAAGCGCAAGAAGCTTATCTATCTTACCGTTTAGAACAAGAGTACAGTAAAGATGATATTTTCCAAATGTACTTAAATAAAATTTATTACTCAGACGGTGTATATGGCGTTAGAGCTGCAGCTAAATATTACTTTAATAAAAATTTAAATCAACTTAATTTAGCTGAAGAAGCCTATCTAGCTGGGTTACCACAAGTTCCTAATCTTTATAACATTTATGATAACCCGAAAGAAGCTGAAAATCGTAAAGAAACTGTTTTATACTTAATGCACTACCATCATAGAATCTCTGATAAACAGTGGAAAGAAGCTAAAGCTACTTCATTAGAAGATAATTTAGTAAAACGTACAACAAAAGAACGTCAAATATCTAATAACGATTCTGATACTGAGTATGATTCTTACGTTAATTTTGTTAAAGCTGAATTAATAGGTAATAAACACTTTAAAAATAAAAATTATAGTGATTTAATGCAAAGTGGTATTAAGATTTATACGAATATGGATAAAGATATTCAAAAAACGCTTCAAGATCGCATTGATAATGGTAATTACTATAAAAATGATGACCAACAAGTAGGCTCAACCATTCTTGATAGTAAAACTGGAGGTATTGTAGCCATTTCCGGTGGACGAAATTATAGAGATGTCGTTGATCGTAATGCTGCTACAGATACTCACTTGACTGGTTCATCACTTAAACCATTCTTATCATACGGTCCAGCAATTGAAAATATGCAATGGGCTACAAACCACGCAATGCAAGATGAATCAAGTTATTCCATTGATGGTGGTACATTCCGTAACTATGATGGGCAAGGTCATGGTACAGTATCTGCATATGATGCATTAAGACAAAGTTTTAATATTCCTGCTTTAAAAGCTTGGCAGCAAGTATCATCAAGTGCAGGTAAAAATGCTCCAAAAGATTTTGCGTCTAAAGTTGGTTTAGATTATGAAATTGATTTAGGGCCATCTGAAATTTTAGGTGGCGGTGCTTCTGAATTCTCACCTACTCAATTAGCATCAGCATTCGCATCAATAGCTAATGGTGGTACTTACAATAATGCACATTCAATTCGCAAAGTTGTAACATCTGATGATGAAACTATCGAATTTGATCACACAAGTCATAAAGCGATGGAAGATTATACTGCTTACATGCTTGCAGAAATGTTAACTGGTACATTTAAACCATATGGTTCTGCTTATGGTCATGGTGTTGCTGGCGTTAATATGGGCGCTAAAACAGGTACAAGTACTTATGGTACAGAAGTTAATAATCAATATAACTTACCTGACAATGCAGGCAAAGATATCTGGATGAATGGTTTCACACCTAAATATACAATGTCAATATGGATGGGCTTCAGCCAAATTAAACAAGGCGGTGAAAATTCATTCTTAGGACATTCTGAACAAGAATATGCACAATATCTATATAAAGATGTGATGTCAGATATTACTTCAAGTAATGACGGTGACTTCAAAAAACCTGACTCAGTTACTGGTTCAGGTGCAAGTACACTATCTGTTAAAGATCATCCAGATAATAATACAACGTCAGGAAGTAAATATGATAACAAGTCTACTAGTAGTTCAGATAGTAGCTCAAGCAATTCTACTTCTACCAGTGATAATAGCTCAAATACTACATCAACAACGAACGGTAATTCTACAACGAATACAGGTAATACAACTGGTAACTCAGCAAATAATTCAACTACGAATAACAGCGCTAACAATAGTACCACATCAACTCAACAAAATAGTAATAATGATAATACAAATAACAATAATAGTTTATCTAACATATTTAAAGCAAATGCGATTTTTAATTTTAGAAAAGCATCGTAATAGCTTTAAAAGCGACATAGTCTTTTATAAGGCTATGTCGTTTTTTTCGTATTAATTATTATTTTGACTTTTTCTTCTAATTTGATATGAAGCGTTCATTTTAATAAGTTCATTTTTTAATGTTTTCATTTGACTATATCCCATAAAATGGTATTTTCTTTTTAACATATATTGATATCGTTCTAAAAAATTCATAGGAACAACGGGATATTGGTCTAAATGATTTAAGTTAATAGATTCTATTTCATTAATTTGTCTAAAGAACAAAAGAATCAGTTCAAAGTAATCATCGATATATTGTTTTGCTAAATCAGAATTTAGTTGTCTTTTCTTAGCATAGACATCAAGTTCATTTTCTAGCGATTCAAATTGTGATTTATTAATCATTTGATCCGACTTCCTTTTTCATTGCTTTCATGCGTTTTTGCCCTTCTCTACAATCCTCAAGTAATGGACAAATATCACATTTTGGTTTTCGAGCAATACAATGATAACGTCCAAAAAAGATAAGTTGATGATGACTTTTACTCCATCTTTCTTTTGGAATAATATCACACAAACGTTCTTCTACTTGTTTAACATTATCTTTCCACTTATTAATACCTAGACGCTTTGAAACACGTTCAACGTGTGTGTCTACTGCCAAAGAAGGTTCATCAAAAGCGACACTCATAACAACGTTCGCTGTTTTTCGTCCGACTCCAGCTAAGCTTTCTAAATCTTTATGTGTATGAGGAACTTGTCCACCGTACTGGTCAAGTAAAGATTGGCATAATTTTTTAATATTTTTTGCTTTATTACGATATAAACCTATTGATTTTATATCATTCTGCAATTCTTCTATATCTACTTTTAAATAATCTTCAGGTGTTTTATATTTTTTAAAAAGTGAACGTGTAACTTTATTAACTAAATTATCTGTACATTGCGCAGATAATAATACAGCTATTGTTAATTCAAACGGATTATCATGTTTTAATTCACATTCTGCATCAGGAAACATATCTGCAATAACGTCAATCATTTCTAATGCTTTTTTCTTACTTACCATCTAGATTCTCTCCATTTAACCAGTCAAATTTAGGTATATGTTTTACAGTATGAGTTAATTTAGGTTTGTTGAATTTTTCTCTCATTTTGTTAGATTCTTCTAAAGTTGTTACATTGTTTTTCTTCCAATTTAATAAGATACGATCAACATATTTAAAGCTTAATTTATCATGACTATATGCTTCATCTAATGCAGCACGTATTAAAGTGTAATCATGTTGATCTACATCAATCCATTGGTTGAGCGTTTCGATTTCATATGGTGATAATGGTCTCGAAAACAACTGCTCAATATATTGAAATAAATCTTTAAAGTTTTGTTGCGTTTGATGATGTTTAGTTTCATTTTTTTCTTGAGTTAAAATATCACTTAATTTTTCGTAAAAACGGTTTAAATTCATATATTCAGTAAATTTTCCTTCCTCATCTTTACTTACATGCAGTGCAAGTAAATCACGCTGAATTAAATTTTGAATAATTGATGTTATTTCTCTTGGCTCCATATTTGAACCTTTTTGTAAAAATTCTATTGAGGGTTGTTTATTAGAAACTTCAGCGGCATAAATCAACTTAATCAAAATGATTAAATCTTTTTCATCTAAACCGAATTCATTGTAATGATCGAAAAGTTCCCTTCTAACTACGACAGGACGAGTTTTAAGTTGATGTGTGTCCATGATACCCCTCTCTTTCCTATTTTAAAAAGTGGGAGTGAGACATGAATAACATCATTTAGTCTCACTCCCCATGTATGATTTATAAAACGTGATATTTTTTATGGATATAAACGATTTAATAAACGTGGGAATGGTGATGTTTCTCTCACGTGTTCAACGCCTGAAATCCATGCAACTGTACGTTCTAAACCTAAACCAAAACCACTGTGTGGCACACTACCATAACGACGTAAGTCTAAATAGTAGTTATAACTTTCTGTATCAAGTTGATGTTCATCGATACGTTGTTCTAATAATTCTAAATCATTGATACGTTCAGAACCACCAATAATTTCACCATAACCTTCTGGTGCAATTAAATCTGCACATAAAACTGTGTCTTCGTTGTCAGGGTTTGGCTGCATATAGAATGGTTTAATTTTAGTTGGATAGTTTGTAATAAATACTGGTAAATCATAATGATTGGCTATAGCTGTTTCATGTGGCGCACCAAAGTCTTCACCCCATTCAATGTCATCAAATCCTTCTTCTTTTAAGAACTTGATAGCATCATCATAAGAGATGCGTGGGAATGGCGCAGATACTTTTTCTAATTTACTCGTATCTCTATCTAGCGCTTTTAATTCTAATTTACAATGTTCTAATACAGATTTTACGATATGAGATACATATTGTTCTTGAACTTGTAAACTTTCTTCGTGATTTGTGAATGCCATTTCAGGTTCAATCATCCAGAACTCAATTAAATGACGTCTTGTTTTAGATTTTTCAGCTCTAAATGTTGGTCCAAATGAGAAGACACGTCCATGTGCCATAGCTGCAGCTTCCATATATAATTGACCACTTTGAGATAAAAATGCATCTTGATCAAAGTATTTAGTATGGAATAATTCACTAGTACCTTCTGGTGCACTTGCAGTTAAGATAGGCGGATCAATTTTAGTAAAGCCATTTTCATTAAAAAATTCATATGTTGCTCTAATGATTTCATTTCTAATTTTCATTACTGCATGTTGCTTTTTAGATCTTAACCATAAGTGACGATGATCCATTAAGAATTCTGTACCATGGTTTTTAGGTGTAATTGGATAATCGTGAGCTTCATGAATGACTTCAATTGATTTTACTTGCATTTCATAGCCTAAATCAGAACGATTATCTTCTGTAATCGTACCTATGACATATAGTGATGATTCTTGTGTAATGTCTTTAGCAAGTTTAAATGTTTCTTCATCGACTTCTGATTTAACGACAACGCCTTGCATAAATCCACTACCATCACGTAATTGTAAAAATGCAATTTTACCGCTTGAACGTTTATTTGTTAACCAAGCGCCAATTGTGACTTCTTGATTAATGTATTGTTTTGCTTGTTTAATTGTTGTTTTCATAATCAAACTCCTACTTTATTTTCTTTTTATACAATACTTATTTATTTTATCAAAATAGAAAGTGAACTTCTAGCACCTGAATAGTGTTCTCATTATTTAAAATAAACTATTTTTTCTATTTTTCAGTTTACTTGCCTGCATGCGGTAAAGTAATTTATTAAATTGTTGAATATCCCCTTTTTTTTGAGAATAAGATTCTAACGATTGTTCAAAAAAATGCTTATAGTTACTATTTGTTAAACGATCATCAAAGGAAACAATGAGTCCCTTATCGTCTTCGTTACGAATCAATCTACCTAGACCTTGTCTAAAACGCGTTACAGCATCAGGTAAGACATAATCTTTAAATGTAGATTCAAATTCTGAATCCATTAGCCAATGCTTTGTATTATATTTATTCATGAATGGTAATTTAGCAATCATCACACATTTAATGCCATTAGATTGATAGTCAAATCCTTCAAAAAATGTTGATGTACCTAACAAAATAGCTTTATCAAAGTGATTAAATTGTTGAACGATTTTATAGTTTTGATTTTGTTGTTGGGTCAAAATAACATAATCGTCAAATATTGGTAATTCATTTAATAGCTCTTGTACCATATGCATCATTCGATAACTGGTGAAAAGTACGAGACATTTAGATTGTGTTATAGTTACGTACTCTTGAATATAGTCTACAATAGACGCTACATAATCCTCTGTATTTTTAAAATCATAAGAAACAACATCACTTGGAATATAAATATTTGTTGATTTATGATTTTGAAGTGATGACTGTACTTCATAAGTATTAAATTCTACATCTTCTTTAAACCAGTTTTTAAATGCCTCAAACGAATGGTTAAATGTAAGTGTGCCTGAAATAAATGTTAATGATTTAAATTTCTCGAGCACTTGCTTTGTTAAAATATCCCGTACTTCATAATCTTTTACAATTAGACGTATGGTCGATTTTTGATTCAAATTTTTGATAGATATGAAGGCAGTATGATTTTGTTTTAAACTTTGTTCTATATGTCTGTAATTATCGTTAATGTAAAGTAATTGCTTACGTATAGATTTGATTGTTTTATGGTTAATACCATTAAAAAATTCTAAAGTTTTATTGATTTTGTCTACAATTGCATGTAAATCTTTTAGCATACGTGTAGAATCAAAGTCGAATACATAATGATATCGATGTACATCATCATCATGTACATCTGAGTGTTGAACAATATCGAAAATATGATTAAATAGGGTTTCATTTAGTTCGTGTAAATCAGAAATATTAGATTTTAAACCAAACACGTCAATAGGTGAAATATCTAATCGTTCCAAAATACGTTGTTGCTCTAAATGATCTACTAATTTAAGAAGCTTTTCATTTTCATTTTTCCCTATTAAACCTAACTGATATTTGATATCAGAATAGTTTAATTCATTGGTCACTTGATTAAGAGCATAATCAGGTAAACGATGTGCTTCATCAATGATACAATCATCAAATAACTGATAGATTGAATTCTCTTGATCTGAATGAATAAGATGCGCATGATTAGTAATACCAATTTGAATATTTTGAGCATTACGTTTTATATAATTATAGTAATGAATATCGTGTCTTACTGGAACATAAGTTTCTAATTTTTGGTCAAAATACATTTTCTGACCACCTTTTAAATTTAACTCTTGTATATCTCCAGTATTTGTTTCTAATATCCATATAAGTAATTGCATTTTTAAAATATTCACTTCATAGTTAGCTGTATCATCTTTTAAAATTTGACTTATCAATCCTAGTGAAATATAGTCTGTTTTACTTTTAATAAGTGCAGCATTAATTTTGAAATCTAGCGCGCGATTAATACTAGGAATATCTTTTTGAAGTAATTGATGTTGAAGTAATTTCGTGTTTGTTGAAATCATTACATGTCTGCCTGTTTCAATGTTATACATCAATGCAGCTAATAAGTATGCTAATGATTTACCACTTCCTAAAGGTGCTTCAATAAGTGCCTTATCATTATGCATTAACTGCTCTAAAATAATTTCTGACAAATAGAGTTGTTGTGGGCGATAAGTAAGTTCAAGTGCTGTTGTAACTTCTAGATATAAATCTTTTAATGAACCTTTAAATTCAATTTGTGGCACTTTTAAGTCTTGTTGTTTTTTATAGATAATCTGTTCAAATTGAGCATACTGATAATCTATATCATGATTATGATGTTGTCTGACCATTTCAAATAAAATGTTAAATAAATCATATTTTAAATGCTTACTTAAATAATATAATTGTTTTAAGGTATCTATAGGTAATGACTCAAACTTTTTAAAAGCTTTAATCATTAAATAGGCCGTTGTTGTTGCATCCTCATCTGCTCGATGTGCATTTGTCAGAGGTATATGATGAGCATTTGCTAATTCACTTAATTGGTAACTTTTTTCAGTAGGAAATGCAATTTTAAATAATTCTAGGGTATCAAGCACCTTTTTAGGTTTAAAATGAATATTACTTTTTTCAAATGCTTTTTTAATGAAATTCAAATCAAAGTCAACATTGTGGGCTACAAATATACAATCTTTGAGTTGTTCATATATATCATCAGCAATTTCATGAAAATACGGTGCTTGTTCTAGCATAGTTTCTTCGATAGAAGTCAAAGCTTGGATAAATGGTGGGATTTCCAAATCAGTACGAATCATTGAATGATAAGTTCCTGATATTTTATTATCACGTACAAATGTAATACCAATTTGTATAATTTCATCATGTTCAAGTTGGTTTCCGGTTGTTTCTAAATCTACTACCGCAAAACTTGTATATGCCATATCTATCTCTCCTAATTCTATCCGTATGCTTATATATCTATATCTGCGCTTATAAGTCGTCTCGTCTGATTATCTTCATCTTTGACAATTAAAAAGCCGTCATTATTAATATCAATAGCTTCACCTATAAATTGTTCTCCATTTTCAGTAAATGTTAACTTACGATGCCAAATATTAGATGTACGAATGTATTCATCTCTAATCGTTTCAAATGAAGAGTTAAGAAATTGATGGTAACGCTTTTCAATTTCCTCAATTAAACGTTTCAAAAATTGATATCGATTGATTTCTTCTGAATGGTGCAAGCGAATGCTTGTAGCACGATGACGTATCATATCAGAAAAATCTTCTTCTTGATGGTTTAAATTAATACCAATACCACATATTATGGCCTCAACTGCATCAGCATTTGCTACCATTTCTGTTAAAAATCCACATACTTTTTTATCATTAATATAAATATCATTTGGCCATTTAATCTCTACTTTGTCTCTAGAAAATGCTTGGATAGTATCTCTAATTCCTAAAGCTATAAAAAGATTAAATTTTGGAATCATTGCAAATGAGACATTAGGTCTTAAAACAACAGACATCCATAACCCTTTTCCTTTTGAAGAAGACCAATTACGATTGAAACGACCACGACCTTTTGTTTGTTCATCACTTAAAATTAACATGGTATGCTGATTATCAACAAGACCTTGTTTAGCAATAGTTTGAGTAGATGCAACACTATCATATACTTCAATTTTGGATACTAAATGATTAGACTCTAGTACTTTATTGATAATGCCTCTATACCAACGATTTGGCGATGCATTAAGCTTATGTCCTTTATGATTAATTGAGTCAATATCACATCCATCTGCTTTTAATTGATCAATCACTTTTTTTACAGCAGCTCTCGATATATTAAGCTGATTTGCAATGTATTGACCAGAAATATATTCTGATTGATGCTCATATAACATTTTAACGACATCTTGACTATATTTTGACATTTTCATTCACCCATTTCAAAATTTCTTCTTTGTTATTTTTGATTTTATCAGTAACTATCGCACATTCTATTTCTCTCAATACATTTTTTAACCAAGGGCCACCATTTTTATTAAAATGTGCAAGTAAATCTTTTCCATTCACATCCATTTCTTTACGTTCATGTAATTGAAGGTGTTGAACGACTTGTTTAATAGAAAGAGAATTGATAATAAGTTCTGAAGCGGTAGGAATTTGATTATTTTGAAGTACAGAATAAATATTTAAAACCTTTAAGATATAATAGTCACTATAATCATAAACAAATAATTTCAAAGCATCTTTAGTAGTAATTTGAGGTAATGTTTCAATGATAGCAATATATGTATGTATATCTGATTTTTCTTTATTACTAATTTTTAATTGCTTTAAAGAAGGAAGATTATTATTTTTTATAAGTAAGATGGCTAACCATTGTTCAAATTCAAGAGGTTCATTGATGTAAACACATGTCATATCTAATTCATTAAAAAATGGAATATAATTAAAAATTTTTAAAGATAATAAATTATGATAACTCTGTTTAACATTACTTCCTAAGATTAATTTTTTAAATTCTACAACAATTCGCTCGATTGATAAATATTTAACGTCCGAACAAGTTAATTGCATTGCTTCAAAGGTTTCAGTATGAATATCAAATGTAAGTTGTGACTGAAATCTAAGGCCACGAATAATTCTTAATGCATCTTCTTTAAATCGTTCACTTGGATTCCCTACCGTACGTATCAATTTTGATTGTATATCCTTTTGACCACCAAAGTAATCAAATATTTTATAATTTTTATCCATAGCAATAGCATTGATAGTGAAATCTCTACGTTGTACATCTTCATAGAGATTTCTCACAAAATTAACTTCACTTGGACGACGGTGATCTAAATAATCACCTTCTGATCTAAATGTTGTCACTTCGTAATTTTCATTGTTGAAAACAACATTGATTGTGCCATGCTCTTTTCCAATTGGAATAGTGTGTTCAAATATATCTTCAATTTCGTCTGGCATCGCACTTGTAGTGATATCAATATCATGAATTGTACGATGCATAATGTAATCTCTGACTGCCCCGCCTACAAAATAAGCTTCGAAATGATGTTTTTCTATTTGATTTAGAATTGGCAAAGCTGTTTCAAATAATTCATTACCCATATTAATCCTCTTTTTTAATTCAACATTTTTTTATAGTAATATTCATATTGATCGACGATAAGTTCAGAACTAAATCGTTGTTTAATATCTTTAAGCATATTACTTTGTAATTTTTGATAAAGTTGCTCATCTGTTAATAATTTTAGTGCATAATGACTTGCTTGTTCACTATCTCCTACATCTACAATATAACCTGTTTCACCATGTTTGATGACTTCTTTGATACCACCAGCATTTGAACCTATAGGTACGACTCCTGTAGTCATTGCCTCTAATAGTGTAAGGCCAAAACTTTCTTTTTCACTTAACAGCAAAACTAAATCAGCCATTTGATAGAATTTACTAACTTGATCTTGTTTACCTAAAAATAATACATCATATTCGATATGTAATGACCTTGCTATTTTACGCATATCTAAAAGTTCTGGACCATCACCTAATAAGATCAACTTGCTTGGTATATGTTTATGAACTTTAGCGAAAGTTTCTAAAATAGTGTCAATACGTTTGACTTTTCTAAAGTTTGATACATGTATAAGAACTTTTTCCTCAGGCTTTATATCGTAAAGCGCTTTATATTGATTTTCATGTTGTGTAGGAAATTCTTTTTCTCGAACAAAATTATAAATAGGAATAATCTCTTTATCTGTTTCAATAATTGACTGTGTTTGTTTAGCTAATGAATGACTGACACTAGTCACGAGGTCACTTTGTTCAATGCCAAATTTAATAGCGCCTTTAAGTGAATGATCATAGCCTAACACTGTGATATCAGTACCATGTAATGTTGTCATAATTTTTATATCTTTTCCAGACATTTGACGTGCTAAAATACCACATACAGCGTGTGGTACAGCATAATGCATATGCAAGATATCTAAATCATATTCTTTAATAACTTCAGATATTTTTGTGCTCAATGTAATATCATATGGTGGATATTGAAATACTGCATATTGATTTACTTCGACTTGATGGATAGTAATATTAGGCAAAGGCTTACGAATTCTAAAAGGAATATTTGACGTAATAAAGTGAACTTCATGTCCCCTTTCTGCCATTTTTATACCTAATTCAGTTGCTATGATACCTGAGCCACCCATTGACGGATAACATGTAATACCTATTTTCATAAAATAACCCCCTTTCTATCCATTATTTACGTTCAAATCGATTTTTATCTCTAGTATTAAATTTATCCATTGTATCATTAAAACTTTCTGTCATATCAATACCAAGTGAATTAGCAATGCAAAGTAAAACAAATAAATTATCTCCTAATTCAGCTTTAACAGAGTTTTCTTCTTCCGTTGGTTTCTTTTGCTTTTCACCGTAATAATGATTGATTTCTCTTGCAAGTTCGCCCACTTCTTCTGTTAGACGGGCTAAATTAGCTAATGGAGAAAAATAACCCGCTTTAAATTGACTAATATAGTCATCTACTTCTTTTTGCATTTGATTTAAAGATTTCATCATCATTCTCCTTTTTTCCGTTTCTTTCTAAGTATATCTCAAATTAGTTGTTAATGCATTTTATCAATTCTATTCTATGAGATATAAAAAAAGAGCGAAACAGAATTCATTTTTGAATTCATATTTCGCTCGATATAACTCCTTGAAAATCTTAAATGTTGTTACACAAGATTTAAGATTAAGTTAGTTTATAAAGGTAGTTTAGTTATCACTTGCACGTGCCAGTAAAATAATTCTAACAAGTTCGGCTACAGCTGTAGCTGTTGCTGCTACATAAGTCATAGCTGCTGCTGATAATACCTTTCTCGCATGTTTATATTCTTTTTCATTCACAATATTAAGTGCAGTAATTTGTTTCATCGCTCTTGAGCTTGCATCAAATTCAACTGGTAATGTCACGATTGAGAATAAAACTGCTAATGACATTAACCCAGCACCAATCCATAATGCAGTTGAGCCAAAAGCACTACCTAATGCTGTTAAAAAGATACCAGCCATAATAATGATATAGCTTAATGAACTACCAATATTTGCTAAAGGTACTAAAGCAGTTCTAAAACGTAAAAACGCATAACCTTGTTGGTGTTGAATAGCGTGTCCAACTTCGTGTGCCGCAATAGCTGTACCAGCTACTGAAGGACGATCAAAGTTTGCAGGAGATAAACAAACTACTTTCTTATTTGGATCATAGTGGTCTGTTAAAAAGCCTTCGCCCTTAACTACATCTACATCGTAAATTCCATTAGCATGAAGAATTTCTTCTGCTACTTCACGACCCGTCTTACCACTTGTTGATCTTACCTGTGAATATTTTTCATAATTTGATTTTACTTTGTGTTGAGCCCACATTGGAATGAGCATAATAATGACGATATATATAATATAAGACACTATAGACAATCAATTTCACTCTCCTTTAATCATATTCTACTGACTATCGAATTTTTTATCAAATAATTTAACCTTTATTAATTTATTAAAACTATAATAAAGGATAAGTGACATAATACTTAGCCATAGCGCGATAAAAGCAACTAAATGAACGTGTTGCTGTATAAAATCATAATAAGGATATTTCTTTAATATATAATCTACATAATCATTGTTAAATATCCATATCATAGAAATAAACAAACTGAGTATAGAAATTTTGAATCGTGGATAAAAATAGATACTTTCAAGTACCATAATTCCATGACTAATAATTAAAAGTACATTCATAATAGTTATATCGTTATTATTAACCATCATTATCAAATTCATAATGACAGCCCATAAACCATATTTAAATAATGTTACAAATGCTAGTCCTTCAATAATACTATTTTGTTTATTTAAAATAATTAAACAAATTGATATACATAACAATAGCGATGCAATAGGACTATCTGGTACAAAAATTAGATAATGCCATTGTGTCTTAAGTAATTGATCACCATACCATATAAAACCATAAATGGTGCCTAAAACATTACATATAAGCAATATTACGAGTATGGAACGTTGATATAATGATAATTCCCATAGTTGTCTTAAAGTAGGCATAAGTTATAATTCCTTTAATTTTGATCTATGAGTGATGAGTTAATACACTCAAAATTTGTGATAATTGATAAAAACGTTGTTGATCTTTCATTTGTAAACTTACATCGATATGATGTTCTAATTGTTCGATTAGTGAATACTTTTTATTTAGATCAAGACTTAAGTGATATATATTATTAAGATATGCAAGATATTGATCAGAATATATTAATTGTTGAATTATAAGCTCATTTAATCGCCCATCTTGCTTATCGTTGTATTCAAAGTGAATGAATATATCAATACAAATATCTTTAGAAGCTATATAATTGAATATTTCATTTGTATTAATTAATGTTTGATCGTCTTTTGTTAATTTAATCGCAGAGAAATTGGAGTGTTTTAGGCCAATTTCAAGGGTTATATGACTTTTAATTTTCTTATTTACAAAATGACTACAATTTAATTTTGGCGGTGAGGCTTTTAAATAATTTAATAGCCACACACTAATTCTGGACTTAAAATGATAATGAAACAAAGCATATTCAATATAGCTTTGTTTCATTTTAACTAATGTGTCATTCAATTTTAACACCCACTCTAGTCATTCAATCTGCTCAATTCTTCATTCCAAGTTTCATTAGTTGGATCGATAATTAATAATTCGTTAAGTAATACTTTAGCTTTATCTTTTTGGCCAATTTCAATTAAATAGAAATAATAATCGCTTAAGAATAGACTCTGAGATTTTAATGTTGGATAAGCCAATTCATAGAAATGTTGGGCTTCAGTATCTCTTTCTTCTTCCCCATATGCATGTGCTAAATGCCACATAAAGACAGGGTCAAGATCTTCTTCATCTACATAAGATAGAAGTGAAATGATGGCTTCATAGTCTTCTTCTTGACGGAATAAATCACTTAAGATAAGTAAAGGTTCATGGTAACCATTATCTACTTCAAGTGCTTTTTTAAGAAGTTCTACCCCCTCATTCGCATCTCCATGTTCAATTTCTAAACTACCGGTAGAAACCATGAGTTCTTTATAAAATTGATTAAGACGTAACCCTTCTTTACCTGTTTCAATCGCATCTGGATAATTTTTTTCATTTTCATATAAAGATTGTAAATAAAAGTAACCTTGAATAAAGTCTGGGTCTTTAGAAAGAAGTGTAGTCATAATTTTTATAGCTTCTTGAGTTAGATCATTTTTTTCATATGCGATGGCTTTTTTGAAAAAGTCATCAGAGATCATTTCATCTTCACTAATCTCATCAAATAACTGTATAGCATCACTATAATTGCCACTTTGTAACGCACAATCAGCCATTCTTGAAAATAAATTAATTCCATTTATTTCATATTCGCCTGTATCTAAAACAACTTCATATTCTCGTGTAGCACGAAGGTATTGTCCATCAAAATAAAGTAATTCTGCTAAAGCAAAATGAATAATTGGGTCATTAGGTTCTAATTCACGCGCTTCAGTTAACTTATCAATAGCAACTTCAGTCATATTGATTTGTTGATATAAGTCGGCTTCTAACATTAACTTTTCAGGTGATAATTCAACTTGATTTAAATATTCTAATGCTTCGTCTGTTTGATTTTCAGACATAAGGCCTTCGATAAAATAAATTAATAGTTCACTTTCATCTGGATACTTATGATATAACGTTCTAAACACTTCAAGACCTTGAGGTGTTAATCCAAAGTTATATAATGTTTCTCCTAAAATAAATAAAGCATCATCATTATTGGACGTTAATGCTTCATTAACACGTGTATCTAAATGATCTAATTTTTGAAGATTGATATCGTCTATTAATTTATAGATATCTTCCATAATATTTTATCCCTCATTTTCTAAAAGCTTTAATTTCGGCAAGAAACCAGGGAATGATACATTTACTGCATCAAACTGACGTATCGTTAATGGCGAATCACTTAAAATAGATGCGACTGCAAGCATCATGCCAATTCTGTGGTCAGTTAAGCTATCTACTATAGCATTTCTAGTTAATTCAGAGGGATGAATAATTAATCCATCCTCTGTAGCTTGTAATTTAAAACCTAGTAAATTAAGCATATCTGCAGTTGTATCAATACGATTAGTTTCTTTTACCTTTAATTCCTCTGCGTCCTTAATCATACTTGTACCAGAAGCTTGAGTGCACAACAAAGCAATAATTGGCAATTCATCAATTGCTTTAGGAATTAAATCTCCTTCAATTGTGATTGGTTTCAAGTTGTTCGTATACTGAACTCTAATCGACGCAGTTGGTTCTGAAGACTCTGTAACATTAAATAATTCAATGTTACCATTCATTTGTTCAACGATATCTATAATACCTGAACGTGTAGGATTGATGCCAACATTATGAATTGTAATATCACTTCCTGGAGAAATCAAAGCAGCTACAATAAAGAAAGCAGCTGAAGAAATATCTCCTGGTACTACAAAGTCTTTAGGTTGAATATTGCTTATAGCATAAGGAGATGTTGTAATCACTTTTTGATTTACTTGTATTGGAATTTGATAATGTTTAAACATCGTTTCAGTATGATTTCTACTTATGTCTAATTCTGTAATTTGTGATGCTTCTTTTGAAAATAGACTTGCAAATAAAATTGCACTTTTAACTTGAGCACTTGCGACTTGCATTTGATAATTGATACCATTAATGGCTGAAGGTTTAATAATAAGTGGTGTATAGTTATTTTCAATACCATTAATATTTGCATTCATTAATTTTAAAGGTTTTAAAATACGATCCATAGGTCGTTTTCCTATCGATGTATCTCCAGATAAGACACACTCTATGCCCAATCCACTTAAAAGACCAGCAAGTAAGCGCGTTGTTGTACCAGAATTTCCAGTATATAACGTTTGATGTGGTATATTGAAATGTTGATATCCTGGAGAATTAACAATAAGACGATGTTCTTCAATTTCAATCTCAACACCTAAGAGTTTAAAAATTTCAATTGTACGTAAACAATCTTCACCTAGAAGCGGTTGTTCAATAATTGATTTACCTTTAGCGAGTGACGATAGCATAATTGCTCTATGCGTCATAGATTTATCTCCAGGTACTTCTATCTCACCCTTTAATGGACCATGAATATCTATTGTTTGACTTGTTGTCACAGTATTTCACCTACTCTACTAATAATTGTAGTTGTTTAAATGATTGCTTCAATATATTTTTTTCTACATGATATACATTAGGTTTACCTAATTTCTCGAGTAGAACCATTTGAATACCTTCACCATTATTTTTTTTATCTGATAACATATATTGATACATTTCTTCAAAATCAATCTGCTGGATTAAATCCAGCGGATAATTTAATTGATTCATATAATTAATATAATGTTGAATATCAAATTGTGTGCCAAGAAGATGGTTTGCCACAATAAACTGATAAATCATCCCAATCATAATGGCATGACCATGAGGTATTTTATACTTATATTCTACTGCATGTCCAAAGGTATGACCTAAATTTAAATATTTTCTAACATTACTTTCTTTTTCATCTTTTATAATAATGTTTAGTTTTGTTTTTATGCCCTTAAAAATAAATTGATCCATATCTTTAAGTGATTCAAGTGTTTTCCTATCTGAAAAGTGTTTTTCAATATCTTCTGTAGCAACTGCGCCAGTCAATAAAGCATGCTTATATACCTCAGCGTATCCACTTAAAATTTCATGATAAGGTAAAGTTTTTAAAAAATTTAAATCATA
Organism: Staphylococcus sp. HMSC070D05; assembly: GCF_001815595.1. NCBI lineage: Bacteria > Bacillati > Bacillota > Bacilli > Caryophanales > Staphylococcaceae > Staphylococcus > Staphylococcus sp. HMSC070D05. The sequence continues at coordinate 26,532 of NZ_KV821105.1, forward strand.
TATGACTGCTTTAGGTCTATAAAATGCGCCTATAAGATTTTTACCATGGGAAGAATTTATTCCAACTTTGCCTCCTACACTTGAGTCATGCGCTAATATCGTTGTAGGTACTTGTATAAAATCAACACCTCTTAATAATGTAGAAGCTAAGAATCCTGTAAAATCTCCTGTGGCCCCACCACCTATAGCCACTAAACATGTATTACGAGTAAGGTTCATTCCTAGTAGTTGTTCCATGATTGATTGATAATGATTAAACGTTTTCATTTTTTCACCGGCAGGAACGATAACTTTTTGAATGTTTGAATTGTGACATAATATTTCAACTTTATCTCTAAAATTAAAATCAACAAATTCATCTATAATTAAGAATACTTTATCGTAATCTTGAATATAATCGGATAAATATTTAAATGCATGATGTTCTACAATAATTGGATAATTATCACTGTGATATGTGGTTTGTAATTGCATGATATACCTCATTTCTAAAGGTTAATTAAAGATGTTTAAAATTCTATATTTAACTTTCTACGTTCTTCAATTTGTTCTTTAAGTTGATCGATATGATTAGATTGGAACTCTTCTAAAAGAGCTTTAGCAACTTCAAATGCAACGACATGTTCGCAAACAACGCTTGCTGCTGGAACTGCACAACTATCTGAACGTTCTATAGTTGCTTTAAAATCTTCTTTAGTATTAATATCTACTGAATTTAAAGGTTTATATAAAGTTGGAATAGGTTTCATAACGCCATTTACAATGATAGGCATACCATTAGTCATTCCACCTTCAAAGCCACCTAAATGATTAGATCCTCTATAATAACCTCTTTCAGAATGATATAAAATTTCATCTTGAATTTCGCTTCCAGGTTTTTCAGCAGCTTTAAACCCTTCGCCAAAGCTGACACCTTTGAAGGCATTAATACTTACAACACCTTGTGCAATGCGTCCATCGAGTTTACGATCATAATGCACGTAGCTACCTACTGCAACTGGCATATTTTCAACCATAACTTGAACTACGCCACCTATAGAGTCGCCTTCCTTTTTAGCTTCATCGATTTTATCTCTCATTTTTTGAGCAATCGATTCATCAATCACACGTACATCATTTTTATCGATATTTTGTTTAAATGTTTCTGTATCGTATAACCCTACATCTTTAATTCCACCAATTTCTACAACACGACTATACATATGAATGTCTAGTTGAGAAAGTAAAATTTTGGACACTGCTCCTACAGCTACACGTACAGCTGTTTCTCTTGCAGAAGAACGTTCAAGTACATTTCTCAAATCACGATGATTATATTTCATTCCGCCAATTAAGTCTGCATGACCAGGTCTTGGCTTTGTAATTGTACGTTTCATATTTTCACGTGCCTCGTCACTAATTGGTTCAATACCCATAATATTTCTCCAATGAGTAAAATCATCATTTTTAACTACAATTGTAATTGGACTACCTAAAGTAAAGCCATTTCTTACACCAGAAACAATTTCTACCGCATCTTTTTCAATTTGCATTCGACGTCCTCTACCGTATCCACCTTGACGCTTAAACATTTCTTTATTTATTTCCTCAGCTCTCATTTCTAAGTTAGCTGGAACACCTTCAATAATCACGGTTAGTTGTGGACCATGTGATTCTCCTGAAGTTAAATATCTCATGATTAATAGCTCCTTTCCTTTACCACTTTAAATAGTATTATGTATTATTTGTTATCATATCATATTCAATGAAATTACATAACTAGTGTAGAATAATTGCTGTTTGAAAATTCAAATAATTTTATATAAAAAAGTACCTAAGACAACAGTTGTCTTAGGTACTTTCTAACATGTCGGCAGTCAATGGTTGAATTGAAAATAAATTCCAATTTATTCTACTTTTTAAAAATTATTCTTCATAAAGCCAATTTTCTCTATTAGCTTCGTAGCTATATATTTCATCATCATTAAACCATAAATTGATTTCTCTTTCAGCAGATTCTACAGAGTCTGATCCGTGAATAATATTTCTCCCTACTGTTAAACCATAATCGCCTCTTATAGTACCGGGATCGGCTTCAGTGGGATTTGTTTTTCCGATAATATGTCTAGATACCGCAACTGCGTCTTCTCCTTCAACAACCATGGCAAACACAGGTCCAGAAGTTAAAAAAGAAACAAGTTTATGAAAAAACGGCTTCTCTGTATGTTCAGCATAATGTATGTTAACAGTATCTTTAGTTGGAATTATAAATTTACCGCCAACTATTTTTAAACCTTTTCTTTCAATTCTAGAAATAATTTCTCCTATTAAATTACGTTGTACTGCATCTGGCTTAATCATTAAAAAAGTGCGTTCCATTATACAAATCCCCCTAATTAAAAAATTGATTTAATATGTATAAATACATTTAATAGCAAACAACCTACTACTACTAAATACTAACAGGTTATTAAAGCGCTTTCAACTTTTTTCTATTCTTATGTATTTCTAGAACGCATTCTTTTAATAAGCTTTCTAAATAAATTTTGAGAATTTGGTTCCTCTAATTGGTCAATTAAGTCGAGTGCTTTATTTAAATAATGATCGCTCACTTCTTGAGATTGTGTGATACTATTTGAATTCTTGATTTGATCAATAAGTGGGTCAAATTGATGTTTATTTGTCAGGTGTGATAACTCAACAATTTGTTTTTTGAAAACCGGGTCTTTTTTCATCTCTAATAAAACTGGTAATGTAATATGACCATTCATTAGGTCACTACCCACAGGTTTACCTAATTTTTTCTCAGTACTTGTAAAATCTAAAATATCATCTACAATTTGAAAACTCATTCCAATATAATGACCAATCATTTTTAATTTTCGAATCGTCTCATTATCAGCTTGTGATGTTATTGCACCAACTTCTGTTGAAAGTTGAATAAGCAACGCCGTTTTTCTATTAATACGTCTCAAATAGTTCGTAATATTTTGATGACTATTAAATTGGTCTTGGAATTGGAAGAGCTCGCCTCTACAAACATCAACAATTGCGTTAGAAATAATAGTATGAACACGATGATCTTCAATTTTAGAAAGTTGTTTTAAACCTAAAGCTAGTAAAAAATTGCCAGTTAGGATAGCAGTAGTGACATCCCATTTTTTTTCAATAGTCAATTTACCACGACGTTTGTCACTTTTATCAATCACATCATCGTGCACAAGTGTTGCCATATGAATTAATTCTAAAGCTACTGCAACATGATACGTATCTTCAGTAATTTTCTTTGGTCCAAACTGACTACTAAGAAGAACAAATGCTGGACGCACTCGTTTGCCACCCGAAGATAATAAATGAAATGCTGCTTCTTGTAATACAGAATCATTACTTTTAATAGCATTTTTTAAACGCTTTTCAACATTTTTAATTTCACTATTCATACTTAACTTTGCCACATTAATCACCTTTTATTTAGTAGAACTTTCTATTTATAGCCAAGGTGCATTGCAGCAACGCCACCTGTAAAGCTACGAACTTTTACATGACTGAAACCAGCCTGCTCAAATAAACGCTTTAATTTAGTTTTATCTGGAAAATTGAATGTAGATTGTTGTAACCATTCATATTCTTCCCTAGATTTAGCAAACAATTTCCCGAAAATAGGCATCACAAATTTAAAATAAAGTTTATAAACTTGTTTAAATACGGGTAATGTTGGTTGACTTGTTTCTAAACATACAATCATACCGCCTGGTTTCAATACGCGATTTAATTCTTTTAATGTTGCTAAATAATCAGGCACATTTCTTAAACCGAAGCCAATGGTTACATAATCGAATGTTTTATCCTCAAATGGTAAATTCATAGCATCGCCGTGCACTAAGTGAATATTAGGCATTGATTTAGTTTTTTCTTTACCAACTTCAAGCATATTTTCACTGAAATCTAAACCTGTAACTTCTCCATTAGGTCCTACTGCTCTACTTAAAGCAATAGTCCAATCTGCTGTACCACAACATACATCAAGTGCTTTACTTCCAGGTAACACATTCATATTTTTCATTACATGTTTACGCCATATTTTATGTTGTTCGAAACTTATTATATTGTTCAATCGATCATATTTTTTAGAAATATTTTGAAAAACCGTATGAACTTGTTCTTTTTTTGCATTATTTTCAGTCATTAATTATTACCTCTACTTTTCTCTTTATCGCTTTGCTTTATATGTTTAATAAATTGGTTTATTTCATCTTCATCATATTCACTTAAATAAGAGGGATAATATTGATGTACCCCACTAAATAATTTTTCAAATATTTCATATTGAGAGATCTCAATATCTGTAAAATGAGAAATAGTTATAAAAGGGAAAAGTGTTTCTATATCTAACACAGCCTTATATATATCATGACGCTCGAGTGAATGATGATGCAATGAAGTTTTAAGCTCATTAGATTTTATAATCGCTTCACTCATTAGCTTTTGATATGACACATCACCAATTTCAGATATTAAAGTATAAAAATGAGCACTTAATAAGTCACCAATTAGAATTGATTTCTTAGATAATTTATTTTTAGAAATATCATCTAGATGCTTCATTGAAGTATCAATAGTGAGGCAGGCAAGTTTAGCATTTTCTGGAATATTAAAATGATCTAAAACATCACTTAATCCTTTATTAATGTGAATTGCTTCATATTCATTAATTCCTTTAAGCCTTTGAGTAATTTGTCTATTTAATTTGCTTAATGTTCTTTCCATGTTCACACCTCACGTTAGTATCAATATACATATTAACATTATATTCATAAAAATAAAATATAGTGCTTATGACGAAAATAACTTCACAGTGAATTGTACAATTATAAATAAAACATATGTATTTAGAATTAAACAATATATAAAATAAAAAGCCCTTATAGGGCTTTTTTAAGTAAATTATTTTACAGCATCTTTTAATGCTTTACCAGCTTTGAATGCTGGAACTTTACTTGCAGGAATTTCGATTTCTTTACCTGTTTGAGGGTTACGTCCTTTACGTGCAGCACGTTCACGTACCTCGAAGTTTCCGAAACCAATTAATTGAACTTTTTCACCTTTAGAAAGTGAGTTTTGAATTGATTCGAAAACAGCGTCTACTGCTGAACCAGCTTCTTTTTTAGTTAAATCAGCTTGTTCTGCAACCGCATTGATTAAGTCAGTTTTATTCATTATGAGTTCACCTCCAGATGAATGATAATGATAAATTTATATCATTATGGTATGACTTTAACACAATAATTCCCTTTACCGCAACGATTTATATACTTAAAACGTTGAATTATCAGTATTTCGTGAATAATTTTATAAAATATTTGCGTTAAATAGCAAAATTACACTTTATTCAGCTTTTTTATCTCGTCCCATTAAATCCTTTACACTATCTTTCACTGGTTTATCTTCAAATAATACTTTGTATAAAGCATTGGTTATTGGCATATCAACATTTTGAGCTTTTGCTAAATGATATACTGAATTTGTTGTATAAATTCCTTCAACAACCATATTCATTTCGTTAAGTGCTTCTTCAGTCGTTTTACCTTTTCCTAATTTATATCCTAAAGTATAATTTCTTGAATGAGTAGACGTACACGTTACAATTAAATCACCAATGCCACCAAGACCTAGAAAAGTCATAGGAACAGCCCCTAGCTTTTCACCTAGTCGACTAATCTCAGCTAAACCTCTTGTCATTAAAGCAGCTTTAGCATTATCACCATAACCCATTCCAGCAACAATACCACTTGCTACAGCAATAATATTTTTAAGTGCACCACCTAGTTCTACACCTATCAAATCATTATTAGTATATACTCGTAAGTAATCATTCATGAATAAATCTTGAATAAGTTTACTTATGTGTTCATCTTTTGACGAAGCTGCAACAGTTGTAGGTTGCTTAATTACAACTTCTTCAGCATGACTTGGTCCAGATAGTACCCCTACACCATTTTTATGGTTCTTAGATACTGAATCTTCAATCATTTCTGATACACGTTTAAATGTTTCATTTTCAATACCTTTTGCAACGTGAATAAATGTTTTTTTAGTTTTAATATGTTGATTAATTTCAGTCACAACGTCTCTAATTGCTTTTGTAGGTAAAGCAATTAAAAATATATCTGAAAAATTAACTGCTTGTTCTAATTGATTTGTTGCTTTAATTGTTTCAATTAATGTTACGTCTTTCAGGTACCGTTTATTTTGATGAGATTGATTAATTTCATCTACAGTATTTTCATTTTTTCCCCACATTAAAACTGAATGGCCATTCTCTGCTAAAACATTTGCTAATGCAGTACCAAAACTTCCTGTACCAAAAACTGTAATCTTAGTCATCTTAATCTCTCCTCTTAGTTTCTTCTTCTAGGGATGATATGAATAGGCGTTCCTTCAAAACCAAATGCATCTCTAATTTGATTTTCAAGATAGCGTTTATAAGAAAAATGCATTAACTCAACATCATTTACAAAAACCACAAATGTTGGTGGTTCAATAGCCACTTGAGTAGTATAGAAGACATTTAAACGTCTACCTTTATCTGTAGGTGTAGGATTCATTGAAATTGCATCCGTCACCACCTCGTTAAGTGTTGAGCTTTGAACACGTTTTTTGTGATTTTCACTTGCTTCTCTTATATAAGGGAAAAGTGTTTTTAATCGTAGTCGCTCTTTTGCCGATACGAAAGCGATAGGTGCATAATCTAAAAATTGAAATTGATTACGTACATCATCAGCAAATTTTTTCATGGTATTAGTATCTTTTTCTACAGCATCCCATTTATTTACAACAATCACCATTGCTTTTCCTTCTTCATGAGCATATCCAGCAACGCGCTTATCTTGTTCAATAATTCCTTCTTCGGCATCAATAACTAATAACACCACATTTGAACGCTCAATTGCTTTTAAGGCTCTTAATACAGAGTATTTCTCAGTTGACTCATATACTTTACCTTTTTTTCTCATACCTGCTGTATCTATTAACACGTAATCTTGTCCATCATAGCTATACTCAGTATCTACAGCATCTCGAGTTGTACCTGCTACATTTGATACAATAACACGTTCTTCACCTAAAATGGCATTTACTAAACTAGATTTACCCACATTTGGACGGCCAATAATAGATAAACGAATAGTGTCATCATCATATGGATCACTATCTTCTTCTTTAAAATGTTTAACGACTTCATCTAATAAATCACCTAGACCTAAACCATGTGAACCAGAAATTGGATAAGGATCACCAAAACCTAAAGAGTAAAAATCAAAAATATCACTTCTCATTTCAGGATTATCTACTTTATTTACTGCTAAAACAACAGGTTTTTTTGATTTATAAAGTAATTGAGCTACCATTTCATCACTTTGAGTGAGACCTTCCCTCACATTTACCATAAAGATAATGACGTCTGCTTCATCAATAGCGATTTCTGCTTGAGCTCTTATTTGTGTTTGGAAAGGTGCATCTCCAATTTCGATGCCTCCAGTATCAATGATATTAAATTCATGTGTTAACCATTCGCCTGAAGAATAAATACGATCACGCGTAACACCTGGAGTATCTTCAACAATTGATACACGTTCACCTACTACTCTATTAAAAATTGTAGACTTCCCCACATTAGGTCTACCTACAATTGCTACAATAGGTTTAGTCATAAGCTAACTTCCTCTCTTTCTAAAATCTCTATAATTTTATCATATGCAATGATGAATTAAAAACAAGTATATATTGTCATACGATAGATAGTGAATAAAGATAAATAAAAAAGAGCAAGAAAGAATTCTATTTGAATATCTTTTCTTGCTCTCATCATTAAATTAAATAATAAAATATTTAATATTAGAATTTTAAGTTTTTAAATTTATCACCAAAAACGTCACCTAATGTTGGATTGTCTTCATCTGTTTCATTAGATAAATATGATTGAGTTGTAGCTTCGTCACTTTCAATCACATCTTCATTTGGTAATGTAGCTTTAATAGATAAAGAAATACGCTCATTGTCTTCATCAACACCTAAAATTTTAACGCTCACTTGTTGTCCTGGTTCTAATACTTCACTTGGTGTACCAATATGTTTATGAGCAATTTCTGAAATGTGTACAAGTCCTTGAACACCAGGAGCAATTTCCACAAAAGCACCAAAGTTAGCTAAGCGAATTACTTTACCTTCGATAACGTCGTTTTCGTGGAATTTACCTTTAATATTTTCAAATGGAGTTGGTAAAGTATCTTTAATAGATAAAGAAATACGTTCAGAATCTTTTTCAACAGATTTAACTTTAACGTCCACTTCTTGTCCAACGCTTACCACGTCTTCAGGAGATTGAACATGCTCATGTGATAATTCTGATACGTGAACTAATCCATCAACGCCACCAATATCTACAAAAGCACCAAAGTTAGTAAGACGAGCCACTTTCCCTTTGATAACGTCTCCTTCATTAAGTGAATCTAATAACGATGCTTTTTTAACGTCATTTTCAGCTTGTTCAACCGCTTTACGGCTTAAAATGACTCTATTATTTTCAGGATCTAATTCTTCTACTTTAAGACGAATGGTTTGTCCTTCAAATACAGAGAAATCTTCAATGAAATCAGTTGAAATGAGTGACGCAGGAACGAATCCTCTTTGGCCTACATCCACAACTAAGCCACCTTTAACTACTTCAGTAACTTTAGCTTCAATTACTTCGTCATTATCAAGCTTTTCTTGTAAATATTCATATGATTTTTCAGTTTCAAGTTGACGTTTGGATAAAATGTAAGCACCTGATTCATTTTTTTCGTCAATTTCAATTTTGGTTACATATGCTTCAATTTCATCACCTTCTGAAATAATCTCACTTGGATTTTCAATATGATGAGTTGAAAGTTGGCTAATTGGAATAATTCCGTTATATTTAGCCCCGTCAATATGAACTACTACTTGTTTATCTTCAACTTGTTGAACTTTTCCAGTGACTTTGTCACCTTCTTTAATATCATTAATCATTGATTCATTGAATTCTTCAGTCATCATGTTTGCCTCCTTATACACTACATAACTATAACATCTTATAAACGCAGGGAATTGTCAAGAAATACCCCTTTAGTTTCATAAGTTTTTAAAAAATATATCATTTTTTAAAATTATTTAATATCGAGCAATAGAAAAATATATTTATTAATATCAATAAAAATTGAAACTTATGATTGAATATAAGAGTAAGAAAATTTATTGTTTATATTTTCATAATTAATTATATATAACTAAAATAGCTATTTAAAATAATTCGCTTATACTTTAGTCATTTGACGAATTAAATTAAATAGCTATGTACAAAATTACAGATTCTCTACTAATTTTAATATTTCTTCAGTTACTTCTTCTATAGTTTTGCTCGTTGTATCCACTGTTATAGCATCTTCCGCTTTTCTTAAAGGGGAAATATCACGATTCATATCGTAATGATCTCTTTCTTCAATCTCTTTTTTTAATTGATTTAAAGTGGAAGGAATACCACGTAATTCATTCTCTTTCTGTCTTCTTTCAGCTCTTTCGTCTACAGAGGCAATCATGTATACTTTTAACTCAGCATCTGGAAGAACGACGGTACCAATATCTCTACCGTCCATAACAATTCCTTTTTTTATTGCTAATTCTTTTTGTTTTTGTACGGCGTATGTGCGTACAGGTTCTTTTGATGCAACATATGAAACATGTTGCGTGACATCATTTTCTCTTAGATAGTCTGTCACATCCTCGTTATCTAAAATAATTCGCTGTCCTTTTGATGGATTATAAATTAATTCTAAAGAAGTATGATTAATTAAATTCTGAAAATCTTCAGGAGCATCTTGCTTTAAATATTTATACGTTATTGCACGATACATTGCACCAGTATCGACATAAATCATTGATAATTTACTAGCTACTTGTCTTGCAATTGTACTTTTCCCAGCAGCAGCAGGACCATCTAATGCAATATTAATTGGATTCATAACATTTTTCCTTTCTTGTTGTTTTATCTGTATTATTTTATCATAAATATATATTTTAAAAATAGGAGGAGTTTAATGAAAAAGATACTTGTTATTCATACAGGTGGAACAATTAGTATGTCTCAAAATCAACTCAATCAGGTCGTTACAAATGATATCAATCCTATTTCATTGCACAAAAACATCATAGATCAATATGCAAATGTATATGAAATAAGTCCCTTTAATGTCCCATCACCCCATATCACACTTTCTCATGTAATAAAGTTAAAAGACATCATTATTAAGGAATTTTCTAAGAATCACTATGATGGATGTGTGATTACACATGGCACAGATACGTTAGAAGAAACAGCTTACTTGCTCGATTTAACAATCGATATAAATCAACCTATTGTTATAACAGGTGCGATGCGTTCATCAAACGAGATTGGTTCAGATGGGCTATATAACTTTATTTCAGCAATTAGAGTTGCAACTTCATTAGAAGCTTCTGATAAAGGCGTGATGGTCGTATTTAATGACGAAATACATACTGCGAGAAATGTTACTAAAACACATACTTCGAATATCAATACCTTTCAGAGTCCAAATCAAGGCCCTTTAGGTATCTTAACTAAAAATCGTGTTCAATTTTATAATCGTCCATATCGACAAAAAGTATTTCCAAGAATAGATGAAAGTTTAAATGTGCCATTAATTAAAGCGTATATGGGAATGACTAAGGATGTTTTAGAATTTTATGCTCAACAAAACGTTCAAGGTATAATTATTGAAGCGCTAGGCCAAGGTAACTTACCCCCAAGTTGTTTAAAAGGTATTGAATCATGTGTCAAAAAAGATATTCCTATCGTACTCGTGTCTCGCTCATTTAATGGCATTGTAAGTCCAGTATATGATTATGAAGGTGGAGGTTTTCGATTAGCTGAAGAGGGGCTTATTTTTTCTAACGGATTAAATGGTCCTAAAGCAAGATTAAAACTTCTAATTGGTTTAAGTAACCATATGAATCACAAGGAATTGAAAGAATACTTTGAAGCTTAAAAAAGAGAGAAGCAATGATGATGCACTCATTGTTTCTCTCTTTTAATTAAAATAAATGAAATTTAACTTTCTAGTGGAGTTTGTTTTTTTCTTAAAATACTTTGAGCGATAATGCCACCATGATATTTACCGTTTTCAATGAAAATTGAATTATTATCATTACCAGCTGCTATAACACCAGCAATATAACAGTTTTCTACATTTGTTTCATACGTTTCTTTATTATAGATTGGAGCTGTTCCAAATTCATTAGTATGAATATCTATACCAATAGATTGTAAAAACTCATAGTCTGGATGATAACCAATCATTGCAAAAACAAAGTCATTTGGTATTGTTACTGTTTCACCATTTTTTTCATAAGTTACTGAATGTTGAGTGATTTCAGTAACATTTGCATTAAATTCCATATCGATTTTTTCATGGTTAACTAAAGATTCAAAATTTGGTAAAATCCAAGGTTTAATTGCTGCTGAGTATCGATCTCCACGATATAATACAGTCACATTTGCCCCAGCTTTTTCCAATTCCAAAGCTGCATCTACTGCAGAATTCTTACCTCCAATAACCACGACATCTTGATTGAAGTATGGATGCGCTTCTTTAAAGTAATGTTTAACCTTAGATAAATCCGCACCTTTAACATCTAAAGTATTATGTTGACCATAATAGCCAGTCGCAACTGTTAAAAATTTACATTCATACACATCTTTAGTTGTTGTAATTGTAAATTTATTTCCAATTTTTTTAACTGTTAATACTTCCTCAAAAGGATGTACATTCAACTGATGAAATTTTACTACTTCTCTATAATAGACAAGTGCTTGGTTACGACGGGGTTTACTTTCCTCTACAATAAATGGCACATCTCCAATACTTAATTTATCACTGGAAGAGAAAAAAGTTTGATGTGTAGGATAATGATAAATGGCATCTACAATGTTACCTTTTTCAATTACTAGTGTTTCTATGCCTTTTTTCTTTTGCTCAATTGCTGCACTTAAACCACATGGGCCTCCACCAATAATAATACTTTCAATTGTTTGCATGTTTAATGGCCTCCTTTAATCACTAACATATTATATCAGTTTACTGATATATTTCTAAATAAAAATATTTACATTATTATTTACTTATCTTCAAATGAACATAAAAAAGATACACCATTTTTGGACTGACCCCAATTAGTGGGAATGAT
>NZ_KV821107.1:0-31164 GCF_001815595.1 Staphylococcus sp. HMSC070D05
AAATCAACAGTAGAAGAGTCCCAACAAGAAAGCGACGAGACTAATAGCACAGAAAAATCAACAGCAGAAGAATCACGACAAGAAAGCGACGAAACTAATAGCATAAAAGAACCAAAAAAAGAAAAAGTTAATGATAAGAATCAACAAAAGAGCGGAATAGAACATATTAATAAAAATAACACGTCATCTTCTAAAGAAAAAAGTCATAATAAATATAAAACAGTACAAAAAAGTAAAAATTATAAAAATGATGATTCAACTATATTTGGGCAAGAAGAACATCAAAATGTAATGTCTAAATCAGCGAAGTCGAAACAAAATCAAATCATACAACCATATAATGATAATACTTCATCTAGTGTTTACTCAAAAACTACCTACCAAAAAGGTAAGTCTCAAAATAGTGTTTCAAAAACAATGTTTAACCAATTGTTTTCACGACAACTAGTTAAACATAATCATAATAACTTTGAACCAACACATTTAAAGCAAAATAATCTATATTTCCAAAGTGATGGAGGAAAAGAATCCACTTATCCAAATGTATATCAAATAGAGCCAAAATTTTCAGAAAATATCTTAAATAGGTTTAATCAATATGCAAAAGGTGCATATAAGTACAACCCTTATATTATTAATAAGGTTAATCATTTAGATGATAATGGTGAAAAGATAACAAATAAAGATTTTAATCGTTTAATTAAGAAACAAAAATTTGATAATCAAAATCTAAATATATTACAAGAGGATTCTCAATACTTTAGATTTCAATATTTTAATCCACTTAATGCTAAAGAATATTATAGAAATTTAGATGAGCAAGTTTTATCATTAATTACAAGTGAAATTGGCTCTATGCCTGATTTAAAAAAGCCAAAAACAATTCATAAGGATGAAGTAGAAGGAGAACAACATAAAAAAATCATTACTTCTTCTAATAAAAAAACAGAATCAAAATCATATATAAAGACTTTGAATGTGATATTAATCCCTACTTTAATTTTAATAGCTTCCACTGTAATGATAATTTATATATATCAAAATTTAAAAACGAAAAAAAAGTAAAAGCATCAAATGTCTAGAGCATTTGATGCTTTATTAATTAAGTTAAATTATACGCTAATTAAACAAGTGAATAATAAATTGAGCTTGTTGTTTTAAATGATTTAATGAATCGCCAAGGAAAAATTGCATTACCACAACGAAGCCATTTTGAAACATATGAATAAGTATCGGAACAGAAATTCGTTTTGTTAAAGTATAAGCTAATGAAAGTATCATCCCCATACCAAAATAAATAAGAATAAATTTAATGTCATTATGAGCTAATGCAAAAAGTAAAGAACTTACGGTAGAAGCAATTAAGAAGGCAATGATTCTATTTCCTTTAATTCGATCATATAGTTCACCAAAGAACACTTTTCTAAATACATATTCTTCTAAAATAGGGCCTACAAAAGAAATTAATATAATAAAAATAGGGAGCTGTTTTGCTACAACCATTATTCGTTGAGTATTTGGACTTTTTTGTGGTTGACCGAAAATCCATATGTTAATCACACCTGCAATAACTTGATATAACATGACTATGAAAAAGCCAAGTATAGCCCATGGGATAATATAACGTTTTGATTCTTTATGTTCTAGCTCTAAGTTTGTAGGATTCTTAATTTTGAAATGAAGAAAGATGATTAAAATCGCTGCAAGTATAAATAAGATTACTTGAGTATATACACCAGCTCTAGCTAAAGCCATACCTGATAAACGACTAAATATAGGTGTTTGTGCTAGAACTAAGGGTAAAAATTGTGCTAAAGCATATATAATTAATGTTAGTATTGCCACCCAAATTCTTGCCATTTGAAACCTCCAGATTAAATATCAATAATCATTATTTTATCGTAAAAAACTCAGATGTACAAAAAGTAAGAGAAGGTTTTTACTTGATATATTGACCAAATTTGATTATTATAAAAATTAGATTAGCACTCATTATATTAAAGTGCTAAATAGACCCTGCTAAGGAGGAACAATCATGCTTAAACCATTAGGAAATCGTGTGATTATCGAAAGAAAAGAACAAGAACAAACAACTAAAAGTGGAATCGTTTTAACTGATAGCGCAAAAGAAAAATCTAACGAAGGTGTTGTAGTTGCAGTAGGCAGCGGACGTCTTCTTGATAATGGTGAGACAGTTGCTCCCGAAGTAAAAGAAGGTGATTCAGTAGTATTTCAAGAATATGCTGGATCAGAGATTAAACGTGGAGAAGAAACCTATTTAATTTTAAATGTAGAAGATATATTAGCAATTATAGAAAAGTAAAAATAACTATATAGAAATTGTCAAAAAAATATGATTAATATTATTGGAGGTTGTATAAATGGCTAAAGATCTTAAATTTTCAGAAGATGCACGACAAGCAATGTTACGTGGTGTGGATAAATTAGCAAACGCTGTTAAAGTAACAATTGGTCCTAAAGGTCGAAATGTTGTATTAGATAAAGAATATGTTGCACCTTTAATTACAAACGATGGTGTAACAATTGCCAAAGAAATTGAATTAGAAGATCCATATGAAAATATGGGTGCTAAATTAGTTCAAGAAGTAGCAAATAAAACAAATGAAATTGCGGGTGATGGTACTACAACTGCTACAGTATTAGCACAAGCAATGATTCAAGAAGGTTTGAAAAACGTAACAAGTGGTGCAAATCCAGTTGGTTTACGTGAAGGCATTGATAAAGCAGTCAGAGTAGCAGTTGAAGCGTTACATGATATTTCTCAAAAAGTTGAAAATAAAAATGAAATCGCTCAAGTAGGTGCAATTTCTGCTGCTGATGAAGAAATTGGTAAATATATTTCTGAAGCAATGGACAAAGTAGGTAATGACGGTGTTATTACAATTGAAGAATCTAATGGACTTGATACGGAATTAGAAGTTGTAGAAGGTATGCAATTTGATAGAGGTTATCAATCTCCATATATGGTAACAGATTCTGATAAGATGATTGCAGAATTAGAAAGACCATATATTTTAGTTACAGATAAGAAAATTTCATCATTCCAAGATATACTACCTTTATTAGAACAAGTTGTTCAATCAAGTCGACCAATCTTAATTGTGGCAGATGAAGTTGAAGGTGATGCATTAACAAACATTGTATTAAACCGCATGAGAGGTACTTTCACTGCTGTAGCTGTTAAAGCACCTGGATTTGGTGATCGTCGTAAAGCAATGTTAGAAGATTTAGCAATCTTGACTGGTGCAACAGTGATTACAGATGATTTAGGGTTAGAATTAAAAGATGCTTCTATTGATATGTTAGGTACTGCAAATAAGGTAGAAGTAACAAAAGATAATACAACTGTTGTTGATGGTGATGGAGACGATAACAGTATTGATGCACGTGTAAGTCAAATCAAAGCACAAATTGAAGAAACTGATTCAGACTTTGATAGAGAAAAATTACAAGAACGTCTTGCTAAATTAGCTGGTGGCGTAGCAGTGATAAAAGTAGGTGCTGCTTCTGAAACTGAATTAAAAGAACGTAAATTACGTATTGAAGATGCATTAAATTCTACACGCGCTGCAGTTGAAGAAGGTATTGTTGCAGGTGGTGGTACAGCATTAGTTAATATCTATAATAAAGTTGAAGAAATAGAAGCGACAGGCGATGTTGCGACAGGTGTTAATATTGTACTTAAAGCTTTATCAGCACCAGTACGTCAAATTGCTGAAAATGCTGGATTAGAAGGTTCAGTTATTGTTGAAAGACTTAAACATGCTGATGCAGGTGTCGGATTCAATGCTGCTACGAACGAGTGGGTGAATATGCTTGAAGAAGGTATTGTAGATCCTACTAAGGTAACACGTTCAGCTTTACAACACGCTGCAAGTGTTGCTGCAATGTTCTTAACTACTGAAGCGGTAGTTGCAAATATTCCAGAACCTGAAAGTAATGACAATGCTGCAATGGGCGGTATGCCAGGTATGATGTAAAAACACCTATAAATGTTGATATATCAATGTTTTGTGTTTTTACTGGTCATGGTTATAGAAATTTAGAAAATATAATAAAAAGACTGATAAGTTCATTTTGAAGTGCGCTCAGTCAAATAGACAAGTAAATAATTAAAAGATATGGTTGGTTTTGTTTTATGCAAAATCAGCCATTTTTAATGTTAGTTTTTTGTATTAAAAAAGTAGATATATTCTTTAATTACTTATTTAATTTCACTGATATCTTTAAATATAATTTGAACAATTTTTACATAAAACTTGTCGAAATTTTACATCTTTTGATTTTTAACAATTTTATTTAATATACAAATTGAAAAAAAGATAATAAATAAAAATGCTAAATTTAATAATCAAAATAATAATATAGATTAATATAGTGATAAAAGAATTCTTGCTTTTTATATTGATGTTGTTATTTAATTTTCTGACGGTTTTGATTATAGAGTGAATCTGTACTGAAATATTGATTAGTTAATTCAAAATGATCCAGTCAAAGGCGATGTATGGGTTAAATGATATGCAAATTTATTAAATGTTAATCCTAATATAAATATTGAACTAGCGTCTTCATTTGAACGTGGTGCTAGTAATGAAAAATTCAAAAAATATGGTGGAACACTGATTTATACTACATGGAAAGATGGAATGAACCTTATTAAATAATAGAGTTACTTAATAGAAAATAGAAAAGTATGAGTTGTATATTGAAGTCTATGGCAAAAAATGGTTGTCTTAGATTCTTTTTATATATTGGAGTGCTTATAAAATCGAGAATATATTTATAAAAGTTTTTAAATAAAAATATTATATAATTTTTGGAGTATTTATTTTAAGTGTTTCGAAGTATAATGATAGCAAAGATATAAATAAACATTGACTTTTAAAGGAGAATCAGCAATGAGGATTAATATTTTACAACATACACCTAATGAAGGTCCTGGAGTTATTAGAGATTGGGCTACCGAACATCATCATGAATTATATATTTATCATCCTTATTTTAATGGTGGTATCATTCCCAATGTTAAAGAAACAGATTTACTTATTATTTTAGGGGGACCCATGAGTCCTAATAATGAGGATAAATGGATTTTTGAAGAAAGAGAATTAATTCGCAATTTAATACAGCAAAATAAGCCAATATTTGGTATATGTTTTGGCGCTCAACAAATTACTAAAGCACTAGGATATACTGTAGGAAAATCTCCTGTAAAAGAAGTCGGTTGGGATAAAGTTTATCTTGAGTCATCCATCATTCCTAATATTCCAAAAGCATTGATAGCCTTAAATTGGCATGAAGAAACATTTCATATACCTAAAAATGCACAATTATTATTTTCAAGTCAATATTTAAAAAATCAAGGATTTATTTTGAATAATAATATAATTGGACTACAATTTCATTTTGAACCAGGTGCTCATGAAATAAAAGAGATTGTCATGAATGATGCTTCATACACGTTTGATTCCGTATTAAATCAAACGCCAGAACAGATTCTTAACCAAGAAGTACCAAAAGAGAATAAAGAAGTAATGTTTAAATTGTTAAATTTTATTACATGTCATTAAAAAATAGCGAGAGTCTTCTTGGCTAAGTCTCTCGCTATTATACTTTTATGTTATTTTAAGTCATCAATTGCTTTAGCAATAGAATCAAAAACATGTGGAATATCGTTTTTTTCAACACAACTAAAAGCAATACGAATATCGGTATCATTAAGTGCAATAATACCAATTGAATAGTTATCGATTAAATGAACGCGAAGTTCTTCAGGGTTAACATCGATTACTTTGAGTGCCATAAAGTATCCAGAGTTAAAATCATAGGCTTGCCAATGTTGTTTGTATTTTTCATCATAAACCACTTCTTTTGTTACTTCATAACGCTCTTGTAATGTTTTTACATTAGCTTCAATTTCTTTATCAAATTGTTCATGATTCTCTAGTATATATTTAATTGCACTTTGAGAAGGCATTGCTCCACTTGAAATATTACTTCTAATTAATCCTTTAACTTTAGCCTCTAAAACGTCTTTAGCTTTTTGATTACTTAACCCAAATGTAAGGAAGCCAACACGTAAACCCCAAGCAAAAAATTCTTTAGTTGCACCGTCAAGGCGTATCGGTAAAATGTTTTTTGAATCTAACTGAGTAATTGCAGTAAAAATAGATTGTGTATAGACATCTTCATAAAATAAACCATAGTATGCATCATCTACGACTGTAATCACCTTAGTTCCTTTTTCTGCTAAGCGTTCAATTGCTGAGACAATTGTACGAACTTCTTCTTTAGTAGGTGTATAGCCTGTTGGATTATTAGGATAATTTAAGATAATAATTGCTTTATCTTGTTTAAAATTATCTAAAGTAGATACAAGTGAATTTGTTGTATAATGTCCATCTTGATCGAAAATGGCATAAGTTTCAATATTTGCATTATGTCTTGTATTAAAAATAAGTTTATAGTTTCCCCAGTTATGTGTTGGTAATAAAATTGTATCTTCATCATTTACAAATAAGTCAGCAACCAAAGATAAACCATGTGTTAATGCATTCGTCACGATTGGACGGCTTATAGATGAAACTTTTAAACTAGGGTTTTCTTTTAATATTTTTTGTTGCCATAAATCTCTTAAAGTTTCAATTCCTTGTGGCGGAGCATATGGGAAAATCTCATCGGGGGAAAGATGATTGTAGACATCAAATAATGTATCTGCATACATTTTTCCTTTATCATTAGTTGCCATACCAATGGTTGCATTGTATTTTGTTGATTTAGCTTCTGCAGATTGAGACAGAATACCTTTGGGATAAAACATGGATTGACCTAATGTCGATAACATGCTTAATATTTCAGGACTGTCATCGACTAGTTGATCGTTTAAATGTTGTGCTAAAGGATTCATTTTCATAACCTCGCTTTAAATTGTTATTCACATTATATATTATCTTGAATTAAACAAAATATAAAGTTTTCTAATAAAAAATAAATCGGAGAAGTGCTTTTATCCATAAATAGAACGTATGTTCTGTTTATGTGTTAAAATATATATAGGTCATCATGAGATATGACACTTTACTTGGTGGAGGTGTAGTGTAATGTCGTGGTTATTAGAAGGTTTAGTCACACTTATAACAGGGAGTATGCTGATTATATTTCGAGTTTGGTTAGAAACTAAGTGGAAAAATAAATAAGATGGCCTTACACAAAAACCCCTTAACTTGATGTGGCAAGTTAGGGGTGTGTAATGTAATTTGTGGATATAAAATTATCTTAACATAGAACATATACAATTCAATTTTAATTAAATAAATGATTAATTCATATAAAATAAAAAATTTGATATAATTATTATAATGAGGTGACTAAAAATGATGAAACACCTAACAAAAATTTTTGTAGGTTTAGCTATTGTTTTGTTTGTCATTGGATATTATCTACAAGCCACTGGACATGAAAGTCAAGGTATAAAATTATTATTGGCTGCCATTATGTTTATGATATGTGCATTTATTAATCGTAGCAATGACAGACGTAAAAATAAAAAGTAATATATGAAAACTATGATGCAGTTACCACTGTAATACTGTATCATAGTTTTTTTGTTTAATTATGTTTATTGTGTATATACATTTTATATCTTAAGAATACTGATTTCATATTATTTCTATTATTTTACTTTACAATTCTGTATATACTGTATATATTATTTATATACAGTTACAAAGGGGGACATAAATGAAAATTATTCTAAAAAACACCAGTGAACAGCCCATTTATGAACAAATTAAACAGCAAATTAAAGAAAATATATTAAAAGGTTACGTTGAAGCTGGAAGTCACTTACCATCTATGAGAGAACTGGCGAAAGATTTGCAAGTCAGTTTAATTACAACAAAGCGTGCCTATGAAGATTTGGAAAAAGAAGGATTTGTCACAACAATAAGAGGTAAAGGAACATTCGTAAAAGAACAAGACAGTTCAATTTTAAAAGAAAAACAATTTTTTGTAATTGAACATCTTGCACGTTCCATGGTAAAAGAAGCAAAAACAATTGGTATGCCTCTAAAAGAATTAAATGAAGTTTTAGCTTTAATTTACGAGGAGGAAGATGAATGAAAGCGATTGAAGTTAAACACGTAAGTTATAACACTAAAACTTTCCAAATCAAAGATCTTTCGTTCAGTATTCCTCAAGGATTTGTTACGGGCTTTATTGGGAGTAATGGTGCTGGCAAGACAACAATGATTCGATTAATGATGGATTTACTTGAACCTAATACTGGAGAAATTAAAATCTTAGGACGACAAATGAAAGAATCTGCAAAATGGATTAAAAATAAAATTGGTTTTGTTTACTCAGAAATTTATTTCAACCAACAATGGAATATTAAAAAACTAGAAAATATGATTTCTCCTTTTTATTCTAAGTGGGATAGTCATATATTCCATCAGTATTTAGAGCGATTCAATATACCAAGTCATCTTAAAATTAAGCATTTCTCTAGTGGAATGAAAATGAAGTTATCTTTAGCTATTGCTTTAAGTCACCACGCTGAATTATTTATATTGGATGAACCAACAGCAGGTTTAGATCCAATTGTAAGAAATGAAGTTCTAGAAATACTACAGCAAGAATTAATAGATGAAAATAAAACGGTTTTTATTTCTACTCATATAATTTCAGACTTAGAAAAAATAGCAGACTATCTTGTATATATAAAAACAGGTAATCTTGTACTTGAAGGCTATTGTGATGATATAAAAGAGAAATATTTTATCGTAAAAGGTGATAACAAAGATTTAGATGATGAATTAAATCAACTCCTTTTATATAAAGAAGAAAAGCATACAGGTTATGTTGGTTTTACAAAACATGGTCAAGCATTTAAGGAACTATTTGGAAAACAAGTTGAAATAAAACATCCAACAATTGAAGAATTAATGATTTACTTTGAGAAAATGAAAGAAATTAATGATGTTGAAACTCAAAATAGAAATGGGTTGATGGCATGAAGCAACTAATAATAAGAAATTTTAAGTTAAGACGTTGGACACTTATCATTTATTTAGTGCTTATTGTTATTAATCCTATTTATACACTATTTTTTTCAAAAACAAGTTATGGTTTCGTTGTATATACTCCACTTGCCATTACATTAATGATTATAAGCATTTTAGATTCAGGACAATTATTCAGAGTACATAGACGGTTGGGTGGAAAAGAGTCGTATCTTTTTTATGAAAGTTTACCAATAACTAAGAAAGAATTGCTTAATGCAAATTATCTGACATGTATTATATTAACGATTTTAGGAACATTGATTATTGGATTATATAATTTTCAATCAACAAATATTCAGGTAAATGAGTTACGTTATTCGACAGCACTTTCATTTTTGAGTGTAAATTTATTTAGCATTCCGATTGCCTTTAGTAGAAGTACAGAAAGAAAAAGAGAATATATTTCTTATACTGTTTATATTATTTTAATGATACTTGCTATACCGATGGCCATTGCATTTATCTTTTTAACTGTTAATTTATTTATCTTTCATAATGCACTTGATCCAAATGTATTTAATAAATATTTAAGTATTGGATTAGTTATTATAAGTGTGATTTGGCTAGTTATAAATTATTTTATTCAAATAGCACGTATTAATCGTCGCTAGAAAAAAGGAGGACTTTTATGAAATTAGAAAATATTACTAAAATATACGGTAATAATAACGTTTTAGACAATATAGATTTTGATTTTGAAGATAGCAAAATTGTAGGACTCATTGGTAAAAACGGCGTAGGTAAAACTACATTGATGAAAGTAATGAATGGAAATATTATTAATTACAAAGGTAAAATTAATTTAAAAGATGATGAAAATATTGGCTATCTCATTGAACATCCAAAACTTTATGATAATAAAACGGGACTTTATAATTTAAGACTCTTTGCTCAGGTGCTTGGTCAAGGATTTGATAAAGCATATTCAGATAAAATTATAGATGCTTTTGGTATGCGCCCCTATATTAAGAAAAAAGTTAAAAAATATTCAATGGGTATGAAACAAAAATTAGCCATTGCCGTATCATTAATGAATAAACCAAAATATCTTATTTTGGATGAACCTACCAATGGCATGGATCCAGATGGCTCAATCGATGTTCTAGAAACGATACAATCTTTAGTAAATGAATTAAATATGAAAATTCTTATTTCAAGTCATAAATTAGAAGACATCGAATTGATTTGTGATAGAGCAGTCTTTTTAAGAGATGGAAATTTCGTTCAAGATGTCAATATGAAAGATGGTAGTGCAGAAGAAAGTACCTCTATTACATTGGACAATGATGATTTTGAACAAGCGCTAAATTATTTACAAGAACATTTTAATGTTATTCATTCATATAAACAAAATGGAGAAATTCTTATTAAAGCAGAACGAGATTATCGAACATTGCTTAAAGCGCTCGCACATATTAATGTGTATCCTAAATATATTGAAACACGTAAAAATTCGCTTCGAGATACGTACTTTAATATTAATCAAAGAGGTGACCATTAAATGAAGAGTTTACAATTAGTTAAATATGATATATTAAGTTTTTTAAGAAGTTATTTAACATATATTGCGCTTATATGTATTTGGGGTATCATCACAGCGATGACTGTACTATTAGCAAAAAATAATGATAAAGTCGATTATTCAATGATATTACCAATGGCAAATTGGATGTTTCTATTCTTTGGTTTACTTGTTGTTATTAAAACAATTACACGTGACTATTCTCAGGGAACGATTCAACTTTATATGAATAAAGTAAAAAATAGAGTAGGTTATGTGATAGCGAAAACGATTTCGATTATTATTTTTTCGCTCATATTTACACTTATCACATATGTTACACTTTTAGTTATTCAGACTTTTACAGATGGTAAAAATTTAAACGGAGATAAATTCCTAACGAATATTTGGTTCTATCTTATCTTTTTACTATTTTTTGGGCTATTATTATTCTTAATTACTTTAATTGTACAAAAACCAGCAGTTATTTTTACATTAGGTATCTTTTTAGTGTTTATCGTACCATTTTTACAACCATTTTTAGGTTTAATCCCTGAATGGGGCGATAATATTCAAAAATCACTCAAATATATACCTTTTAGTTACTTAACAGAAAAATCATCATCAGATAGTATTAAATTTACGAATTGGCAATGGTTCATTTCTATTGCATCTATTGTTATTTTATTTATCGCTGATGTACTTTATGCTGCTAAACGAGACATTTAAATTAATAACTTTTTAATTAAACTGGCGACGATATGTTCAATTTTTGTCGCCAGTTTTATTTGGATAGAAAGGTAATTTAGTATTTTTTTGAATATAATCATAGTTATGATATATTAAAAAAAATAAGTATATAAGCGGTGATCCTATTGTATATTCAAAATAGATGGATTATCTCATTTTTGTTTATTGTCAGTTCTCTATTAGTTTTACTAGGATTGACAATTTATAAAAATGAAAAAACAGTTGATTTAAGTGATGTAGAAATTAATCATTTAAAGCTTAATGAAACGTTTGATAACTCAGAATATAATTTAAATAAACATGTGAAATTAGATAGGTATATTTTTTATAATCATAATAAATATAAAAATTTAACAATCAAAGTCAAGAAAAAACATCACAAAATTAAAGGAATTATTTTAGTTAAAGATACTTTTGTTAACACAAATTTCGATATCCATATAGGTGACCAAATCGATGTTGTTATAGATAATATAGGTGATAACTATGACAAAGATAAGGTAGGTAAAGGTTATGATGCTTTAGTGTATCTTGATAAAGATCATCATATGAAATTATCAATTTTATATAAAGATAATATTGTTAAGCGAATTGAATTCTTTAGTCGTTGATAGTTAATAAAAATAAATTTATATTTTAAGAAAGTATGTGAAAGAGAAATGGATAAAATTACTTTTTTGAATGAACTGGAAACGGAGCTTGATGATTTACCACGTAAAGAAAAAGATAAAGTAATGAATGAGTATGAAGATATCTTTTATAATCAAGAAACAAAAGGTAAAACAGATGCTCAAATATTAGATGATTTGAAAAATCCTTATACTATTGGAAAAGAAATAAAAGCTAAAGAAGCAATTTCACATGCTAAAGTTACACCTAACTTTCGTAATATTGTAAAAGCTATTATGGCATCATTAAGTTTGGGTGTTATTTCTTTTTTCTTAATTGTTATCCCAATGATTATATTCTTAATATTTCTAGCCTTTGTTTTCGTCATTTCAATTGTACTTATTTGTTTACCTATTTTATTAATTATTATTAGTATCCTTAAGGAAACTCCTGACTCTTTTAGTAATTTTCTTTATAGTATTTCTTATGCTGGGATAGGTATATTAGTATTAGTTGCAATAATAAAAATTGTTCAGAATTTATATAAACTTGTTTTAAAATATTTATCATGGTATATAAAAATAATTAAAGGAAGAATCCAGTGATGAAAAAATTAACAATAAGTGGATTAGTTATATTTGTTGTTTTTTTTCTGGCAGCAACGTTCGTATGGTTTGTTCATGATAAAGATATCTATAAACGATTGAAATATAATGAAACGTTTCATCAATCATCTATCTCTAAATTGAATATAGATAGTTATAGTTCTGATATCACTATCACTCAAGGTTCTTCATTTAGAGTGAAATATTACGGGGACAATAGTATAAAAGTGAACACTCAAAAAGACAGCTTAAATGTAAAAGAATCACGTTCTTCTAAAAGAGGGTATAGCTTTAATTTAAACCCTTTTAAAAGAAGTAAGTTCAACATTCATATAACCATTCCACCTGATACGTTAAAACAATTAAATATCGATGCTAAATTAGGAAAGTTAAATATTAATAACATAGATATCAAAAAAGCCAGAATTAGAAAAGACGGAGAAAATTTAAATATCAAAGAAGCTAAACTTGATCGTATTGATTATTATAGCAATCATGGAACAATTAATATTAAAAATAGTGATATTAAAAATAGTCAATTTAAAGTAATAAATTCTAATATTGTGGTTAATCATTGTACTTTGAAAAATGGATTATTCATTACAAATGAAGGAAAACTTGATTTTAAAAACATGCCAAGTCAAATTGATATGAAGAGTTCAAGTAAAAAAGGTGATATAAACATTGATTATAAAACTAAGCCTAAAGACACCTTGTTAAAACTACATCCAGGAATGGGGGACAATAACATTAAGAATCCTTATTTTAAAGATAGCAAAGTAGGTAATAGTTATAATATTATAGAGTGTTATAACGTTAAAGGTGATATAAATATTAAATAGGATGAAAAAGATTAGACAAAACGTTGATTAATTAAATTTTAAAACGTTTATCTAATCTTTTTTTATTAATACGTAGCAAATGTTAAATCAGTATCTATCTTTCCAGTAAATTCTATTAAGTCAAGTTCATGACCATCTAACCATGATTGAAAGTCGATAGATAGAGGCGGTTTATTCTCACCTAGTGTCATCCAAGCTTTTAAATGCTTAGGTTCATACATTGATGTATGAATTGTTCCTGACCAACTTTTAAACAACTTACTATAAATGTCATATTTAGGATCGTTAAAAAGTTTAAACGCAGTATATTTATCTATATCTTCTGAAGTTTGACTAATTGTGCGAGCAAGACGTTCTTTAGATTCTTTGGTATAGTTACGATTTTCATGTGTTAATATTTCAAAGTGATTAGTACAAACTTTATCATATCTAACATCAAATGAGCGTGGCGTAATTTCAACAATTGCATGATTTAAATGCTTATCCATTAAAATATAACTAAATGAACTTCTATGGGGTAATTCTTTTAGAAATTGAATTGCTTCTTTGACATCTTTGCAATATTCTAAGACAAGTCGTCCTACCATATAACATACAAATCCATTTGCAGGATGTTTACGGTGCATAAAATTATATCCCATCACAAGACCTGCTTCATTCATCCCATCCATCCGACCAGTTACTCTAGAGGTTGGTCCTATTTGCGCAAGTCCACCATCATTTGGTTGATAAAGAAGATATCTGCCATCATATGTAGCAGGATGATAATCATAATTACGAACCATATAATCTTTGCCTTGAAAAATTGTACATCCACTTTCATTTAAATCAGTAAAACGATAGTGACCGAAATTTAAAATCATTTGTTTAGTCGGCAAATTTAATATCTCTTGCATTCCTAATAATTCTTCCCAGACTTCTGGTGCATACGTTTGGAAAATGCTATATGTTTCATTAACATCAATGTCAAAACGAGGCATACGCTTCTTCCATTCACGTTCTCTATTTTCTAGTAAGGGCGTTTGTTTTAACCACTGAGCAGTTTTGATACCTAAATCAAAATGTGAACCACGAAAGGTCATAATATCTGACTTAACTTCTTGCATGAAAAATCCTCCTACCATTTGTTTTATTAATTATATTGAACAATAATTTATATTAAATTTAAAGCCTTATAATGTTTATTTATATATGATAGTAATTCATTATGTAAATAAGACAAATGTCATTCATTATAAATAGAGAAAAAATATTTGATTTTTTAAAAATCTTTAATTTTAGGTTTGAAATAATATATAAAAAGGTATGTATTTAATCATAACGTAAACTATGTTAAAATTATTTAATGTAAACGTATTTATTTTAAGTACAGAGGTGAAATATAAATGTGGGATTTCATTAAAGGTTTATTTAAATTCTTATTAAGCTTCACAGCTATTACAGCATTAGTTATTGGTGTAGTAGTAGTAGTATTTGGCTTTATTTTCAAAAAAGACTTTGAAGATATCGAAAGAAAAACAAAAGAAATCGTATCTGATATTGAAAGCAATAATGCTTAATGCAAAAATGTATCATATACCAGTAATTTCATTTGAAGTTACTGGTTTTTTTTATTACCCTTAAATAAATACAATTAGCTAGTATAAATGTTAATGATATTGAATATAATGGAGGTATTAAAATGACAACCAAAGGTTATGTGGGCTCTTATACAAAAAAAGAAGGTAAGGGTATTTATATGTTCGAACTTAATGAAGATAATGGAGAAATACAATCAGTAGATACAGGATATGATATCGAAGCATCAACTTATCTTGCTCAAACTGAACAATTTTTGTATGCAATTACTAAAGAGAATGAAGCATGTGGTGTAGCTGCTTTTAAAAAAGATGAGAATGGTCAGCTTACACTCATTAATAAATGTTTAGCTTCAGAGAATGGAACAGGATGTTATATTTCTGTTTCTAGTGATCATAACTTCTTATTCGAAGCGGTTTATACTGCTGGAATAGCACGTATATATCAACTTAATCCTGACACAGGCGAAGTGGTAAAATTAATTGAAGAGTTAGAACATAGTTATCCAACTGGAACACATGAACGTCAAGATCATAATCATGTTCATTTCATTAAAGAAACTCCTGACCATAAATATGTAGCTGTGACTGATTTAGGTGCAGATAAAATTGTAACATATACATTCGGAGTTGAAGGATTTAAAGAACATGCGGTATCAGAATTTCATACTGAAGATGGACCTCGTCATATTGAATTCCATAATAATGGGAAATACGCGTATGTTGTTCATGAATTATCTAATAGAGTAAGCGTCGTACAATATCATGATGGAAAATTTGAAGAAATTGAACGTCATTTAACGATTCCTGAAGATTTCACTGGAGAAACTAAATTAGCAGCTGTGAGACTATCTCATGATGAACAAAATCTATATATTAGCAATCGTGGACATGATAGTATAGCGATATTTACAGTAGTTGATGATGGAAAAGGAATTAACCCGGTTGAAATAGTAAAAAGCGGGGGAGAATTTCCAAGAGATTTTAATATTACTGAGTCAGATGAATACCTTGTATGTGCACATCAAGAAGGAAATTACGCGTTAACAGTATTTAGACGTGATACAAATAGTGGTATGTTGATTGCTACTGACAATCAGTATACCGCACCTGAAGGTGTATTTGTTGATTTCTCGAATTCATCGTTATAGATAAAAAATACCCCTATAATGTAAACACTTGTAAAGTGAGCCATTATAGGGATTTTTTTATAAGTTTTTAAAAAATGTTCTAATATATTTGAATTTACCTTTATAAGGGGGATAGATAATGCTCGAATCTAGTCGTGTAGATTTAAAAATATATGATTTCATATGACTAAATGTATCAAATGAATATTTGCCATGATATTCGCCAATTCCTGAAGCACCTACGCCACCAAAGGGTAAATTTGGGTTAGCTAAATGCATTAAAGTGTCATTGATTGCACCGCCACCAAATGACAATTCTTCTAACACACAGTTCGTTGTATTTTCATCTTCACTAAACAAATACAAGCTTAGAGGTTTAGATTTGCTTTGAATAATATCTATCGCTTCATTAAAATCATCGTAGACGATGATTGGTAATAATGGACCAAAAATTTCTTCTTCCATAATTTTAGATTGTGGGGTAATACCGTCTAAGATTGTAGGTTCGATATATTGTTCATTGTCATCAGTATGCCCACCAAAAATAACTTCGTTACGATGTATTGCTAATAATTCAGAAAGTCGATTGAAATGTTTTGTATTAACAATACGTCCAAAATCAGGACTATTTTGAATGTTTTTGCCATAGAATTCTTCAATAGATTGTTTAAATGCTTGAATTAATTCATCTTTAACTTTTCTATTCACTAAAATGTAATCTGGTGCTACACAAGTTTGACCAGCATTGGTGAATTTACCAAAGCTAATACGATCACTTGCTACTTTAATATTAGCAGTTTCATCTACAATCACTGGTGATTTACCACCAAGTTCAAGTGTGACAGGAACTAAATTTTTACTTGCTGCTTCGTAAACAATTCGACCTACATTTTCGCTACCAGTAAAGAATATATAATCAAATGGAAGATTAATTAATGTTTGAGTTTCTTCAACGCCACCTTCAACGACAGCTACAAAATCTCTTGCAAATACATCTTCAATCACTTTTCGCACTACTTGTGCAACATGAGGAGTAAGTTCAGAAGGTTTAATGATGGCGTTATTACCAGCTGCTATAGCACCAATAAGAGGTTCGAATAAAAGTTGTACGGGATAATTAAAGGGACCGATAATTAATACTGTCCCATAGGGCTCGGGCTTAATATAACTCTTTGTTGGAAACATAAATAGTGGGGTATCTACTTGCTTAGTTTTAGCCCAGTTTTTTAATTCTTTACGAGCTGTTTTTATACTTTTTAAAAGTATACCAATTTCAGTAGCATATGCTTCTACTGAACCTTTCCCTAGGTCTATTTTTAACGACTCTAATAATTCTGTTTCATGGCCTTTAATACTTTTACTTAATAGTTTTAATTGTTGTTTACGAAATTTGATATCTTTAGTTTGATGTGTTTTAAAAAACTGTTTACTTTCTTGAAATTGTTTTTCTATTAAATTCAATTGTAGTACCTCCTGTACAGTCAATCCCAATGCCGTTATAGTGTGATTGACTATATAATTTTAGTTAAATATATCCAAGGTTAAAACATTTGAATGAATGATTAAAATCAATTAAAAAAGACTGAGAGTTAAGTCACTTACTATCTCAGCCTTATTATATAGGAATTAAAATATGAATTATTTAGTTAAAATTTCAGTGATTTGAGGTACAACTTGTTTTTTACGGGAAACTACACCTGATAAGAAAGCCATACCGTCATCTAATTGAACATTGAAAGCTTGACCAACTTTATCCTTTTCAGCACCGACAACTAAAATTTTAGAATCACTGTTAATAATATCAGTGACAACTAATACAAATAAATCATATTTTTCGTTTGCACTTGTTTCTAACATTGCTTTTTCCAATTCATCTTTACGATTTAAGACTTCATCAATATCTACAGTATTGACTTGAGCAATACGAGTAACATAATTTCCCATATTAAATGATTTAGCATCCATATCTAATAACTCTTCAGCAGATTTATCAGTTGTTGAAGCACCTGCTTTCAACATTTCTAAACCATATTCATCTAAATCGACATTAGCAATGTCTTTTAATGCTTTAGCAGCATTTACATCTTCTTCAGTACATGTTGGAGATTTAAATAATAAACTATCTGAAATAATAGCTGAAATCATTAATCCAGCAATTTCAGGTTTAATCTTAAAGTTACGTTCTTTATACATTTTATAAAGAATTGTAGCAGTACAACCTACAGGTTCTGCACGATAGTATAAAGGACCTGCTGTTTCAAAGTTCGCAATTCTATGATGATCTACGACATTCACAATATTCGCTTTAGCAATAGTTTCAGCACTTTGTTGGAAT
This sequence comes from Staphylococcus sp. HMSC070D05, assembly GCF_001815595.1. NCBI lineage: Bacteria > Bacillati > Bacillota > Bacilli > Caryophanales > Staphylococcaceae > Staphylococcus > Staphylococcus sp. HMSC070D05. The sequence goes on from NZ_KV821107.1 coordinate 18,436, forward strand.
TCATTGTGGTCAACTAAGATAACGTCTTGACCTTCTAAATCATCATTTAATAAAGTTGGTGCATCAACTTTAAAATGATTTAATGCATATTTTGTTTCAGCACTCACTTCACCTAAGCGATAAGGCGTTGCTTCAGAATTTCCAGTTTGTTGTTCAAAATCAGCCATTATAATAGCTGAAGATATTGCATCTGTATCCGGATTTTGATGTCCAAAAATATAAGTTTTTGCCATTGATTTATTCACCCTTAATTTTTAAATTTATCCTTATTTTAGCATGTTTTAATTGATAACTTCTACCTTTGCACCTAATGAGTTTTTAAAATGAGCTAAAGCGAACTGATGACCCTCTTCATTAAATGATGCAACACCTTGTTCAGGAATAATAATGTGATAACCTAAATTATAAGCAGAAATTGCTGTATGGAGTACACATATATCAGTACATACACCTACAATTTCAACAGTATCAATATGTCTTTCTCTTAATAAACTATCTAAAGAAGTACCATAAAAAGAATCATAACGTCGCTTATCTAAATAATGTACAGTATCTTCATTTTTATATTTATCAAAAAATGATTTTACCTCTCCATATAAATGACGACCTGAAGTACCTTCAATATTATGAGGTGGGAATAATTTAGTTTCAGGATGATATGGGTCTTCTTCGAAATGTAAATCCATCATGAAAAAGATATTATCATGTTGATGTTGATATTGATTGAGTCTTTCTACAATAAAGTGTTCAATATCTTGGCCTGGTTTACCACAAGTTAATCGGCCGTCATCAGCGATAAAATCATAAGAATAATCTACAACAATCAATGCTTTGTTAGTCATAATAAACATCCCTTTCTTAATAAATGTTTGAATCCCTTAAAAAATGTATAATATTAAATTATAAATATAGTATAGCTATACACCATTATGGTTACAAATATATTTAATAACAACATAAGATAGGGGATAAAAAAATATTGATCAATGCACAGGATTTTGGTTTAAAAGGAAAACATAAACGAAGAGATACTAAAGCTATACAAAAAGCACTTAATGCCGCAAGATACGGAGAACATACAGTTTATATACCATCTGGGACTTATTATATTAGTAAAGCATTAGTGATATATGATCATACCACTTTAATATTAGAAGATGATACTATCTTGCAACGTCACTCGAGAGATGCATTGTTAAAAAATGGTAAAAAATTTGGCTTCTATCATGGATATCAAGGAAATGGGCATATTAAAATAAAAGGTGGTATATTTGATATGAACGGTTCAAAGTACCCCTACAATAATACCGCAATGTCTATAGGTCATGCTGAAGATATTGAGTTAATAGATATTACAGTACTTGATGTTGTAGGTGGACATGCACTAGATGCTTGTGGAATCAATGGTTTATATATTAAGAACTGTAAGTTTAAAGGCTTTTTTGATGTAAATGGTAATCGCCCATTTTCTGAAGCAATTCAATTAGACATTCAAGTGCCTGGGTCATTTCCTAAATTTGGTACGACTGATGGCACGATTACCAAAAATGTTGTCATTGAAGATTGCTATTTTGGAAATTCAAACCAACCTAAAATGCAAGCTTGGAATAGAGCGATAGGCTCTCATGCCAGTCGTTATAATCGCTTTTACGAAAATATTCATATAAGGAATAATGTGTTTAACGGAATGAACGAATATGCATTAACTCCGTTAAAATCAAAGACAATGTTTATCTCAAATAATACCTTTATAAATTGTAATGGTGGTATTCGTTTTCTCGGAGTTAAAAATGGAAAAAATGCGGCTGATGTTTCTACAGGACAAGTTCAAAAAACTCAAGCTGGAGATAATTTGACTGTAACCGGTAATCATTTCGAAGGAGAAATGAAAAGAGATGCTATACACGTGAGAAGTTATAATAATGTAAAACATACTAATGTTTTTATTGCAGGTAATTCATTTAATCATTCGACACAAAGATTACATTTAGAAGATATTTCTAATTTGACATTTAATCAAAATGATAAAGTTAAAGTTAAAAAAATAAATATTGATTAGTATTTAATTTAAAAAGATATAATTATAGATGAAAAATAAATGATACACGCTTTATTATGATATATAATAAAACGTTTTCTTTTATGTTATAATATCATTATATATTTTCAAAAAAGTCAGATTTCTAAGGGGTTGTTTGCGATATAATAGGGATCAAATCAACTTTATTGTGATGATGCCATATTTCTAAAAATAGAATATATTAAGTTAAGTTTCTAATTTTAAAGGGGGAATTAGATGACTAAGCAATCACGTTTTCGAAGAAATGCACCATACTTAACATTTTTTTCTAAAAAAGATCATACAAATCAATCTTATTCTATAGGGCAATTATTGGGGCTCATTTTAGGACCGTTATTGTTTGTTCTTATCTTATCATTCTTTCATCCAGTAGAACTTCCTTTCAAAGGGGTATATGTTTTAGGAATTACGGTTTGGATAGCTATTTGGTGGATTACAGAAGCGATACCAATTGCTGCAACGAGTTTTTTACCACTCATACTTTTGCCTTTAGGACATGTACTTTCGCCTGAACAAGTCTCTTCTGAATATGGTAATGATATTATCTTTTTATTTTTAGGTGGTTTTATTCTTGCAATTGCTATGGAAAGATGGAATTTACATACACGTGTAGCTTTAACTATTATTAGATATATTGGCGCAAGCACGAGTAAAATATTATTAGGATTCATGATTGCTACAGGATTTCTATCGATGTTTGTATCAAATACAGCGGCTGTTATGATAATGATACCTATTGGTTTAGCAATTATTAAAGAAGCGAATGAGTTGAAAGATGATGACGTTAAAGCAGATAGTATTTCGAAATTTGAAAAATCGCTTATCTTAGCTATTGGTTATTCTGGGACCATCGGCGGATTAGGTACACTTATTGGAACACCGCCACTCATTATACTAAAAGGACAATTTGAACAACATTTTGGACAAGAAATTAGCTTTGCTAAATGGATGATTGTTGGTATTCCTACAGTCATTATTTTAATAGCATTAGCATGGGCTTATTTAAGATTTATCGCATTTAGACATGATTTGAAGTATTTACCGGGTGGTCAAACATTGATTGAAGATAAACTCAATCGACTTGGTAAAATGTCTTATGAAGAAAAAGTGGTTCAAGCTATTTTTATTCTTGCAAGCTTACTATGGATAACAAGAGAATTTATTTTAAAAAATTTTTCAATAACATCTGAAGTTGCAGACGGTACAATTGCAATATTTATTTCTATTTTACTTTTTATATTTCCTGCTAAAAGTAAAGAAAAGCATAAGCGAATTATTGATTGGGAAGTAGCAAAAGAATTACCATGGGGTGTACTTATATTGTTTGGTGGAGGCTTAGCTTTAGCAAAAGGAATTTCAGAAAGTGGTTTAGCAAAATGGCTAGGTGAGCAACTGAAAATGTTAGATGGGGTGCATCCACTAGTAATAGTTATTGTCATTACAATATTTGTATTATTTTTAACAGAAGTGACTTCGAATACAGCAACTGCTACAATGATTTTACCTATTCTTGCTGCGCTATCTGTAGCAGTAGGTGTACATCCATTGTTATTAATGGTACCCGCAGCTATGGCAGCAAACTGTGCTTACATGTTACCAGTAGGAACACCCCCAAATGCTATTATATTTGGATCAGGTAAGTTAAGTATTAAAGAAATGGCTAAAGTAGGATTTTGGGTTAATTTAATTTCTGCAGTGATTATTATAGTAGTTGTTTATTTCTTAATGCCATATATTTTAGGATTTGATATTTCTGACACATTAAATTTAAAATAAAATTAAATATCGTGAAATCATATATTCATTGTGTATGTTTTATCTTAATATTTTAAATAAATACACAAAAGGAGCCTAGGACATCATGAATGGTCCTAGGCATTTTTAATATAATTCGGTTAGGTTTTCAGAATGAAAGGATACATTCACCACACATATTGTCCAATCCCTTTTATTGACGATGAAAAGCACCAATAATTTTCACTGAAAAATCTAATGTCTCTAATATCGATATAACTTTATTCAAATTATCTGATAGCCCAATATCTGCTTGTACGAAGAAGCGATACATACCCAGTTGAGTTTTCAGTGGTCTTGATTCAATCCATGATAAATTAATATCAAATAATGCAAATGTAGTCAGTATACTTGCCAGTAATCCAGCTTTGTCATACTCAGGGGTAATTAATAGCATTGTGTTATTCGTTTTAGACTCAAAGTTATTATCATTTTTTATGACTAAAAAACGTGTAACATTATGCGGATAATCTTGAATATTACTCTCTATAGCAGTATATCCATACATTTCACCACTACCTACAGGAACAATGGCTGCTACATCCGAGGAGATTTTTTCTAATCCTTGAATCGTACTCTCAACATAATCGTAAGAAAATTGATGTTTTTGAATGTATTGGCTTGTTTGACTGATGGCTGGTGCGATAGAGTATACCTTTTTTATATTTTCTATCTTTGAGTCCTTTGTCGCATATAAACCAAAATTAATATCTAAATGTATTTCCCCATGTGCAAAAACATGTTGTTGAGCCAGTGCATCTGCCACAATGTTTATAGTTCCTTCAATTGAATTTTCTATTGGTACAATTGCTACAGATTGAGCGTCACTATTTACTGCCTTAATGACTTCGTATAAATTAGACTTTGATATGAAATTAAAGCTATCTTTTGAAAAATATTTTTTAGCAGCTAAATATGAAAATGTGCCTTCGGGACCTAAATAATATAAATGCATGATGAAGTGTCACCTCATGAATCTTGTACACTAGTGGAATGGACATTTCATCGGTGTCGCTTTTTTATAATGGAAATTAGGGTCTTTAATAGTATTCTTGTATCCATGATGGTAATTAGCAGTTAACGTTGGCGATAACGGTGGTGCTAACCATGACCATTTTCCAGTAACATCACGATGATGCTGTTTCTCTTTTTCTTCAAATAATTCAAATTGTTTAGCAGCAGTTAAGTGGTCAACAATAGAAACACCTTGTGATTTAAAAGAGTGATAAACTGCATAATTTAATTCTACTAATGTACGATCTTTATTAAATGAATTATTTTTAAGTGTACCAAATTCAAATGTTTCTGCAACTTTTTCAAGCAAATTATAGCGGTAAGTATCAGTAAAATTACGAACTGCAATTTCAGTGACCATGTACCAACCATTAAAAGGAGCAGTTGGATATGTAATTCCACCTATTTTCAAATCCATATTAGAAATAATAGGAACACCATACCATTTTAAATGTAAATCTTTCAGCTTTGGAAATTGATCATGTTCTATATCTACTTCTTTAATCAATGAAGGAGGAAATTCATGATATTTTATAGGTGAATTTGGTAATTGATAAATAAGAGGAAGCACGTCAAAGTCTGAACCTTTGCCTTTCCATCCCAAATGATTAGCTAATTGTGTTATCTCGCGTTCTGATGGATCGCCTTTATCTTCATATCCTGCGTAACGTATTAATTGATTGTTATATATTTTAGGTGCATCAGTTGAAGAAAATATAGTGATATATGGTTTGATTTTACCGCCATTTGTCGCTTTGCTTAAATGATTATGAAGTGCATCTAAGAAATGTTGTTCAGTATAACTATCTCGTGCATCCACAACGTTTAATGATTCCCAAAATAAGCGACCGACACATCGATTGGAATTACGCCATGCCATTTTAGCGCCATAATTTAGTTCTTCATAAGTATGTGTATAGGTACCTGTCCGATTGATTTCTTTCTCTATCTCAGTGATACGTTTAGAAATAGTATGATTTGAGTAATTTAATTCACTATACATAGTTTGGATAAAATTTGTAGCTTCTTCTAATAGCATATAATCACCTCAATAGTATTATAAGCGAGTAACTGATATAACACATACAATAAATACTTATGTCATGAATTTGTCGAATTAAAAAAATTGAATTTTTAAATTAAAGACTATTATCGAAAATACTCACTATTACTGAATTGTGATAAAATATACAAAAAGGTTGTTAGGAGAGATGAGGGTGTATCGTTACGAAGATGATAGTTTAATGTTACATAATGACTTATATCAAATAAATATGGCAGAAAGTTACTGGAATGATGGTATTCATGAAAGAAATGCAGTGTTTGATTTGTATTTCAGAAATATGCCATTTGGAAGTGGATATGCTGTTTTTAATGGGTTGAAAAGGATGATTCAATTTATAGAAAACTTCCATTTTAGTGATTCTGATATCGAATATTTACAATCAATAGGATATAAAAATGACTTTTTAAAATATCTTAAAAATTTAAAATTTACAGGGAATATTCGCGCGATGCAAGAAGGAGAATTGTGCTTTGGGAATGAACCATTATTACGAGTAGAAGCGCCGCTAATTCAAGCTCAACTTATTGAAACGATTTTACTTAATATTGTAAACTTTCATACGCTGATTACAACGAAAGCTAGTAGGATTCGTCAGGTTGCACCACAAGATACGTTAATGGAATTTGGTACACGACGTGCACAAGAAATTGATGCTGCAGTTTGGGGAGCGCGTGCAGCATATATTGGTGGGTTTGATTCAACAAGTAATGTCCGAGCAGGCAAATTATTTGGTATTCCAGTTTCTGGAACTCATGCTCATGCACTAGTTCAAACATATGGTGATGAGTATAAAGCATTTAAGATTTATGCAGAGCGACATAAAAATTGTGTGTTTTTAGTAGATACGTTCCACACTTTAAAATCAGGAGTACCAACTGCAATTAAAGTTGCAAAAGAATTAGGAGATTCCATTAATTTTATAGGTATAAGATTAGACTCTGGTGACATTGCATATTTATCGAAAAAAGCTCGTCGTATGCTTGATGATGCAGGCTTTAAAGACGCAAAAATCATTGCTTCAAATGATTTAGATGAGCAAACAATTACAAGTTTAAAAGCACAGGGGGCAAAAGTAGACTCTTGGGGTGTAGGGACTAAACTGATTACGGGTTTTGATCAACCAGCCTTAGGAGCAGTTTATAAACTTGTCGCTGTTGAAAATAATAAAGGTAAATATGTAGACCGTATCAAACTATCGAATAATGCGGAAAAAGTTACTACGCCTGGTAAGAAAAAAGTATATCGTATTATTAATACTAAAACTGGAAAAGCTGAAGGTGACTATATCACGCTTGAACATGAAAATCCTAATAAAGAAAAACCATTAAAGATGTTCCATCCAGTTCATACTTATAAAATGAAACATGTTAAGCATTTTGAAGCGGTTGATTTACATCATTCAATTTTCGAAAATGGTAAGTTAGTTTATGACTTACCAAGTGAAAAAGAAACTCAAGATTATTTAAAACAATCATTATCACAATTGTGGGAAGAAAATAAACGTTATTTAAATCCACAAGAATATCCAGTAGATTTAAGTACAAGTTGTTGGAATAATAAACAAAAGCGCATTCTTGAAGTGACAGAACATGTTAAGGAAATGGAGGAAGACAATGACTAATTTACAAGATATCGTAGTAAAAGAAATGAAAGTAAAAAAACATATTGATAGTCAACAAGAAATTCGTGAGATTATCCAATTCATTAAAAATTATGTTCAATCACATACATTTATTAAGTCATTAGTACTTGGCATATCTGGTGGTCAAGATTCTACACTTACTGGTAAATTAGCACAATTAGCAGTTGAAGAACTCCGTAAAGAAGGAAGAGAATGCCAATTTATAGCTGTTAAACTTCCCTATGGTAAACAAAAGGATGCGGATGAAGTAGAAGATGCACTCCATTTTATTCAACCTGATGAAGTGATGACAGTTAATATTAAACCGGCAGTAGATCAAAGTGTAGCATCATTGAAAGAAGCGGGTATTGAACTTACAGACTTCCAAAGAGGAAATGAAAAAGCAAGAGAGCGCATGAAAGTACAATTTTCTATTGCTTCAAATCGTAGTGGTATTGTTATAGGTACGGACCATTCAGCTGAAAATATCACAGGTTTTTATACTAAATACGGTGATGGTGCTGCTGATATTGCACCTATTTTTGGACTGGATAAACGCCAAGGTAGACAGCTTTTGGAATATTTAGAAGCGCCATCACATTTATATGAAAAAGTACCTACTGCTGATTTAGAAGATGATAAACCTCAATTACCTGATGAGGAAGCATTAGGGGTAACTTATAATCAAATTGATGACTACTTAGAAGGCAAAGAAGTACCAAGTGATGCAAAAACAACGATAGAGAATCATTATGTTAAAAATGCACATAAAAGAGAATTAGCATATACTCGCTATACTTGGCCTAAACATTCACATACAAAAGAATAAATGAATACTTTAATAATTAAATGATTTAATTACTATTAGTTTTTAGTGACAAAATTATTTGTGACTGATAAAATTATTTCGAATTTTAGTTAAATGAAATGAGGAATAATATGTCAGTAATAACGTCAAATCCATGGATAATGGTATTAGCGATATTCATCATTAACGTTTTTTACGTTACATTTCTTACAATGCGCACAATTTTAACGTTAAAAGGATATCGTTACATGGCAGCGGTAGTGAGTTTTCTTGAAGTTTTAATATATGTTATTGGATTAGGGCTAGTGATGTCTAGTTTAGATCAAATTCAAAATATTATTGCATATGCCTTTGGATTCTCAATAGGTATCATTGTTGGAATGAAAATTGAAGAAAAGCTTGCATTAGGCTATACAGTTGTAAACGTAACATCTGCAGAATACGAGCTTGATTTACCTAAAGAGTTACGAAATTTAGGTTATGGTGTTACTCATTATGAAGCACATGGTAGAGATGGAAGTCGAATGGTAATGCAAATTTTAACACCAAGACGTTATGAACGAAAATTAATGGAAACTGTTCGTAGTTTAGATGAAAAAGCATTTATCATTGCGTATGAACCTAGAGCCATTCACGGTGGATTCTGGACTAAAGGTGTTCGAACTAAGAAAGTAAAAGCATATGAAGTAGAAGAAATAGAAAGTGTTGTGGAACATAGTGAAGTTCAAGGTAAATGAAAATGAAACTATTTCAGATTGTATTACACGCATGAGAAAAGAAGGATACATGCCAGTCAGACGTATTGAAAAACCTGTTTACTTTGAAGATAAACAAGGAAATATAAAGATATTACGACAAGATATTCAATTTGTCGGTAAGAAAATAGAAAACGACATTTAATAACTGCTCATATATAGGTCTTTGACAATTTAGAAGTCAGAGACCTTTTAATATTTTTATAAAGTTCGTAAACCTATATTCAATTAGAATAAAAAATCTTTATACTTTTAGTATAGAATCTGTTAAACTATAAATATAGATTTAAATACGAACTATTTTACTTAAAAACGATTTAATGTACAGCTTTTTATAAAAATAATTACATAAGATAGGAGTTTAATAATGATTGAACGTTATTCAAGAGAAGAAATGTCTAATATTTGGACAGACCAAAATAGATATGAAGCATGGTTAGAAGTGGAGATTCTTGCTTGTGAAGCCTGGAGTGAATTAGGGTATATTCCTAAGGACGACGTAAAAAAAATTCGTGAAAATGCTAAAGTTGATGTCAATCGTGCAAAAGAAATTGAACAAGAAACACGTCATGATGTAGTAGCGTTTACAAGACAAGTATCTGAAACACTTGGAGAAGAACGTAAATGGGTTCATTATGGATTAACTTCTACAGATGTTGTAGATACTGCATTAAGTTATGTAATTAAACAAGCGAATGAAATTATTGAAAAAGATATTGAACGCTTTATTAAAGTACTTGAAGAAAAAGCTAAAAAATATAAATATACATTAATGATGGGTCGTACACACGGTGTTCATGCTGAGCCAACCACTTTTGGCGTAAAAATGGCATTATGGTATACAGAAATGAAACGTAATTTAAAACGTTTTAAAGAGGTACGTAAAGAAATTGAAGTTGGAAAAATGAGTGGCGCAGTAGGAACATTTGCCAATATTCCTCCTGAAATTGAAAGTTACGTTTGTAAACATCTTGGAATTGACACAGCACCTGTATCAACTCAAACACTTCAACGCGATCGTCATGCTTATTACATTGCAACTTTAGCGTTAATTGCGACATCATTAGAAAAATTTGCTGTAGAAGTTCGTAATTTACAAAAAACTGAAACGAGAGAAGTTGAAGAAGCATTTGCAAAAGGTCAAAAAGGATCATCAGCAATGCCGCATAAACGTAATCCAATCGGTTCAGAAAATATTACAGGTATTTCAAGAGTGATTCGTGGTTATATTACAACTGCTTATGAAAATGTCCCATTATGGCATGAACGAGACATTTCTCATTCTTCTGCAGAGCGAATTATGTTACCAGATGTAACAATTGCATTAGATTATGCTTTAAACAGATTTACTAATATTATCGACCGTTTAACAGTATTTGAAGATAATATGAGAAATAATATTAATAAAACATTTGGTCTTATTTTTTCACAACGCGTTTTACTTGCATTAATTAATAAAGGTATGGTTCGTGAAGAAGCATACGATAAAGTACAACCTAAAGCGATGAAATCTTGGGAAACTAAAACACCTTTCCGTGAACTTATAGAACAAGATTCAACCATTACAAATGTTTTATCTAAAGAAGAATTAGACGAATGTTTTGATCCAAAACATCATTTGAACCAAGTTGACACCATTTTTAAACGTGCTAATTTAGAATAGTTTACTAATATAGTTTTAGTATTTTCAATTGAAATAACTACACTTTAATTAATTAATGCGTTAAAATATAGTTATATTTAATTTGAAAATAGGGGTTGCTTGAGATGCAAATTGAAAAATTAAGAGGAGAAGCATTGGATGAATTATTTGATGCCATCTTAACACTTAAAGATAGAGAAGAATGTTATCAATTCTTTGATGATTTATGTACAGTCAATGAAATTCAATCTTTATCTCAAAGACTTCAAGTTGCTAAAATGATAAAGCAAGGTTTTACTTATGCAACTATAGAACAGAAATCTGGTGCATCAACAGCTACGATATCTAGAGTTAAACGCTCACTGCAATGGGGTAATGATGCGTATACAATGATTTTAGATAGATTAAATGTTGAAACAAAAGAATAAATAAAGAGAGACAATTGCTTAGCTAAAAATAGCAATTGTCTCTTTTTTGTGAATATAATTTTTACAATTTATACTAGCATAAACTTAGTGTATTGATTTAGAATTGCAAGGGTAAAAATGCTATAATTTAGTGTATGTTAAAAGAAGGAGTTATGGATAATGTATGACATTAGAAAGTGGCAGCATGTATTTAAACTTGATCCTGCCAAAGAGATTAGCGACGAAAATTTAGAAGCCTTATGTATGTCAGATACTGATGCCATCATGATTGGTGGGACAGACGATGTAACTGAAGATAATGTCATTCATCTTATGAGTAGAGTTAGAAGATATCCATTACCTTTAGTACTAGAGGTTTCAAATTTAGAGAGCGTAATGCCTGGTTTTGACTTTTATTTTATACCTTCAATATTAAATAGTAATGATGTGACATATCATAATGGTTTGCTTCATAAAGCATTAAAACAATATGGTCATATGATTAATTTTGAAGAAGTGATGCTTGAAGGGTATGTCGTTCTTAATCCAGATAGTAAAGTAGCCAAACTTACGCAATCCAATACTCAGTTAGATGTTGAAGATATTGAAGCTTATGCTCAACTCGTTGAAGAAATGTATAAGTTGCCAATTTTGTATTTAGAATATAGTGGTACATATGGAGATAAAGATATCGTAAAAGCCGCTTCCCAAATGTTAACCCATACACAATTATTTTATGGTGGTGGTATTAGTTCTTTAACTGAAGCTAAAGAAATGAAAAACTATGCCGATACAATTATTGTAGGTAATATTATATACTCAGATATTAAAAAAGCTTTAAAAACTGTAAAAATAAAGAAGGAGTCGAAATAATGAATGCTCTAGTAAGTAATATGAATAAAGAACAAAGTGAAGCAGTTAGAACGACAGAAGGTCCTCTGCTTATCATGGCTGGCGCAGGTTCAGGTAAAACAAGGGTGTTAACACACCGTATAGCCTACTTATTAGATGAAAAAGATGTTTCTCCGTATAACATTTTAGCTATTACGTTTACTAATAAAGCTGCAAAAGAAATGAAAGAGCGTGTGGAACACTTGGTTGGTGAAGAAGCTCAAGTGATTTGGATGTCAACATTCCATTCAATGTGTGTAAAGATTTTAAGAAGAGATGCAGATCGTATTGGCATTGAACGTAACTTTACCATTATTGACCCAACTGATCAAAAATCTGTAATTAAAGATGTACTTAAAAATGAAAATATTGATAGTAAACGTTTTGAACCGAGAATGTTTATTGGTGCCATCAGTAATTTAAAAAATGAATTGAAAACGCCCGAAGATGCGATGAAAGAAGCAAATGATTTTCATTCACAAATGGTTGCAACAGTATATAGTGGATACCAACGACAACTGTCTAGAAATGAAGCATTGGATTTTGATGATTTAATCATGAAAACGATTCGTTTATTTGAACGTGTACCAGATGCATTAGAATACTATCAAAATAAATTTCAATACATCCATGTAGATGAGTATCAAGATA
>NZ_KV821107.1:31264-75506 GCF_001815595.1 Staphylococcus sp. HMSC070D05
ATGAGTATCAAGATACAAATAAAGCACAATATACACTTGTTAAATTACTTGCAAGTAAATTTAAAAATTTATGTGTTGTAGGTGATTCTGATCAATCCATATATGGATGGCGTGGTGCAGATATTCAAAATATATTATCTTTCGAGAAAGACTATCCTGAAGCAAAGACTATTTTCCTAGAACAAAATTATCGATCAACAAAAACCATTTTAACAGCTGCAAATGAAGTGATTAAACATAATACTGAACGGAAACCTAAAGGGTTATGGACCGCAAATCATGGTGGGGAAAAGATTAAATATTATGAAGCGATGACTGAACGTGACGAAGCAGAATATGTAGTTCGTGAAATTATTAAACATCGTAAGTCTGGAAAAGACTATAATGATATGGCAATTTTGTATCGAACAAATGCACAATCACGTGTATTAGAAGAAACATTTATGAAATCAAATATTCCTTATACGATGGTTGGCGGCCAAAAGTTCTATGATCGTAAAGAAATCAAAGACCTGTTAAGTTATTTAAGAATAGTGGCAAATAGTAATGATGATATTAGTCTTCAAAGAATTATTAATGTTCCTAAAAGAGGGATAGGGCCATCATCAGTTGATAAAATTCAACGATATGCACTAGATAACAATATTAGTATGTTTGATGCATTAGGAGAAGTGGATTTTATAGGCCTTTCTAAAAAGGTAACTCAAGAATGTATACAATTTTATGAAATGATTCAAAACTTAATTAAAGAACAAGAATTTTTAGAAATTAGTGAGATTGTTGAGGAAATACTTGAAAAATCAGGGTATCGTCAAATGTTAGAACGTGAACAAACAATTGAATCGCGTAGTCGTCTTGAAAATATTGATGAATTTATGTCTGTACCTAAAGACTATGAAAAAGATACGCCTTTAGAAGAACAATCATTGATTAACTTTTTAACTGATTTATCACTTGTCGCAGATATTGATGAAGCACAAATTGATAGTGGTGTAACGTTAATGACCATGCATTCTGCAAAAGGATTAGAGTTTCCAATTGTATTCTTAATGGGTATGGAAGAATCACTTTTCCCTCATATTAGAGCAATTAAAAGTGATGACGAACATGAGATGGAAGAAGAAAGACGAATTTGTTATGTAGCCATCACACGTGCAGAAGAAGTGTTATATATTACACATGCGACTTCTCGTATGTTATTTGGACGTTCACAAGCAAATATACCATCACGCTTCTTAAAAGAAATCCCTGAAGAATTATTAGAAACACCAGCAAAATCAAAACGACAAACCATAACTTCTAAGTCAACTACACCGTCAAAACGTGGTTTTAGTAAACGTACGACGTCTACTAAAAAACAAGTATCTGCTTCAGATTGGAAGGTAGGAGATAAAGTGACACATAAATCATGGGGCGAAGGTATGGTGAGCAATGTAAGTGAAAAAAATGGCTCTGTTGAATTAGATATTATATTTAAATCTGAAGGTCCTAAGCGTTTATTAGCTCAATTTGCGCCTATCGAAAAAAAGGAGGATTAGTAAATGGATAACATTCAAAATCGTGTCAATGAACTGCATGATTTATTAAATCAATATAGTTACGAATATTATGTGAAAGATAATCCTTCTGTACCTGATAGTGAATATGATAAATTATTACGTGAATTAATTGATATTGAAAAGGCACATCCTGAACTAAAAACTGATGATTCTCCAACAGTTAGGGTTGGTGGAGAAGCTCAATCATCATTTGAAAAAGTAAATCATGAAACACCTATGCTTAGTTTAGGTAATGCTTTTAATGAGGAAGAACTAAGACGTTTTGATGAACGTATTCGAGCACATATTGGTAACGTGGAATATATGTGTGAGCTAAAAATTGATGGTTTAGCAGTTTCTTTAAAATATGAAGATGGACGATTTGTGCAGGGATTAACGCGAGGAGATGGTACCACAGGAGAAGATATTACAGAAAATCTACGTACGATTCATGCGATTCCTCTTAAAATTAAAGAACCTTTAAATGTTGAAGTTCGTGGAGAAGCATATATGCCACGTCGTTCCTTTATGAAATTGAATGATGAGAGAGAAAAAAATGAAGAACAACCATTTGCTAATCCACGTAATGCAGCAGCAGGTTCTTTAAGACAATTAGATCCTAAATTAGCTGCTAAACGTAAATTAAGTGTCTTTTTATATAGTGTGAATGATTTTACAGATTTTAACGCTACTACTCAAAGTGATGCATTAGATGAATTAGATCGTTTAGGGTTTAAAACTAATCATGAACGTGCACGCGTAGAAGATATAGAGGGTGTACTAGAATATATTAAAAAGTGGACTAAACAACGTGAACAGCTATCTTATGATATTGATGGAATTGTTATTAAAGTGAATGATCTTGATCAACAAGACGAAATGGGATTTACTCAAAAATCTCCACGTTGGGCAATCGCTTATAAGTTTCCAGCTGAAGAAGTTGTCACAGAACTTAAAGATATTGAATTAAGTATAGGACGTACTGGCGTCGTTACACCGACAGCCATTTTAGAACCTATTCGTGTTGCTGGTACTACAGTTTCAAGAGCATCACTGCATAATGAAGATTTAATTAAAGAACGTGATATTAGAATCGGTGATAGCGTTATAGTGAAAAAGGCTGGAGATATTATTCCTGAAGTCGTAAGAAGTATTATTGACCGTCGTCCAAATGATGCAAAACCATACCATATGCCAACGCATTGTCCAAGTTGTGGTCATGAATTAGTGCGTATTGAAGGAGAGGTTGCGCTTAGATGTATCAATCCAAAATGCCAAGCTCAACTTGTGGAAGGATTGATTCATTTTGTTTCTCGACAAGCGATGAATATAGACGGACTAGGAAATAAAATTATTCAGCAACTGTATCATCAGCAGCTTATTAAAGATGTAGGTGACATTTTCTATTTAACTAAAGAAGATTTATTGCCTTTAGAACGAATGGGCACAAAAAAAGTAGAAAACTTATTAAGCGCTATCGAACATGCAAAACAAAATTCTTTAGAACATTTATTATTTGGTTTAGGTATACGACATCTTGGCGCCAAAGCAAGTCAAATTTTAGCAGAGAAATTTGAAACCATGGATCGTTTACTTAAAGTAACAGAAGAAGAACTGGTAGCGATTCATGATATTGGAGATAAATTAGCACAATCTGTAGTAACGTATCTAGATAATGAGGATATTAAAGCACTTATTGAAAAATTAAAAGATAAAAATGTCAACATGACATATAAAGGTGTTAAATCCTCTGAAATTGAAGGACATCCAGAATTTCAAAATAAGACTATTGTTCTTACTGGAAAATTACAACAAATGACACGTAAAGAAGCAACAACATGGTTAGAAATGCAAGGTGCTAAAGTAACAAGTAGTGTAACTAAAAGTACAGATTTAGTAATAGCTGGTGAAGATGCTGGTTCAAAATTGTCTAAAGCGGAACAATTTGGTACAGAAATATGGTCCGAATCACAATTTATTGAAAAACAAAATGAAATAGCAGAATAGAGGAGAACGTAATGAAGCGGTTATTATTATTAGTTATAACGTCGCTTATGATATTGACAGCGTGTGGCAATGGGAATGATAAAAATAGTCAGTCAAATAATAAGCAACAAGAACAAAATTCAAATAATGTAAAAACAGTTGCCACTGATCAAGAAGTTCAAGGAGATAATTATCGTACAATTTTACCATTTAAAGAAAGCCAAGCTCGTGGAGTATTACAAGATAATATGGCTAATAGCTATAACGGTGAAGATTTCGAAAATGGTTTATTACATATAAGTAAGTCTGTATTTCCAACTGATAATTTTTTATATCAAGATGGGCAGTATTTAGACAAAAATACAGTTAACGCATATTTAAATCCCAAGTATTCTAAAGACGAAATTGATCACATGAGTGAAAGTGAAAAAGAATCAAAAAAAGCGACTGAAAATTTAGGTCTTAATCCATCACATGATGGAGAAACTAAACCAGAAAAAATAGCAGAACGCTCTCCTGCTTATTTATCTAATATCTTAGAACAAGATTTTTATGATACAAATGATACAAAAGGAAAAAAAATTAAAGGCATAACAATTGGTCTTGCTATGAATAGTGTCTATTATTATCAAAAAGAAAAAGATGGAGAAACATATAGCAAATCGCTAGATAATAAAGAAATTGAAAAACAAGGTAAAGCAATGGCTCAAGAGTTACTTACACGCCTTAGAGCAAATAAAGATTTGAAAAATATTCCAATTCACTTTGCAATATATATTCAATCGAGTCAAGATGCAATTACGCCAGGACACTTTATTGCTAATACGACTGTTGATGACAAACAAACTAAAATTAATAAATGGAATAAAATTGATGAGATTTCAGCACTTTTACCTTCAACAGAAGCAGAAAAATATGACAAAAATCTAAATAATAACTTTAAGCAATTTAATGACGATCTTCAATCTTATTTCTCTAATTTTACTCAAGCAATTGGAAAAGTGAAATTTGTAGATAAGAAACCTAATAGACTAGTGATTGATTTGCCAATCGATTACTATGGTCAAGCTGAAACAATAGGAATCACACAATATGTAACAGAACAAGCTAAGAAATATTTTGATAATATAGATAGTTACGAAATTCGTATCAAAGATGGTAACAATTCAAGAGCACTTATTAGTAAAACAAAAGATGACAAAGACCCACAAGTCCATATTTATAGTAATTAATTAAAAAGAGGTTGTGACACGTCGTGTCACAGCCTCTTCTTAATTTTCAATAAATTAAGTTATTTTTCGCGAACAATTGTTTTAACTTGATTTAACTGTTGTTCAATAGAATAGTCTGATTTATAGGTGAAGATGCTAACAAGGTATGTAGCGATCACACTACTAATAAAACCAGGTATAATTTCATACATGCCAAATAGTTCATTAATATTAGCAAGTGGTTTAACCCAGACAATCCAAATAATTACTACGAGAGCTCCAACAATCATACCACTTATCGCACCCTCACGTGTTAGTTTTTTCCAATATAAAGAAAAAAGAACAAGTGGGCTAAATGCTGCACCAAAACCTGCCCAAGCATTTCCAACTAGGTTCAATATGGTGTCATTAGGAGACCATGCAATAGCAAGAGCTACAATGGCCACAGCTAACACAGACAATCTGCCTACCAGTACAAATTCTTTTTGATGTGATTGAGCATGTTCTTCACCGCGAATGAGCTTATAGAAATCTTCTGTAAGTGAGCTTGAAGTCACTAATAATTGTGAAGAAATTGTACTCATAATAGCAGCTAGGATAGCAGCAAGTAAGAATCCACCTACTAAAGGATGGAAAAGAACTTGGCTCATTATAATAAATAATGTTTCTGGATCGTCCATTTTAATGTGATTTTTCGAAATAAAAGCAATTCCAGTTAACCCTACACCCACAGCTCCAAGTAAACCTACAGTCATCCAACTTATTCCTAAGCGTCGTGCTTTAGGTAAAAGTTTGTGAGATTTAATAGACATAAATCGTACAATAATATGAGGCTGACCAAAATAACCTAATCCCCATGCAAATAATGAAATCATACCTAAAAAAGTAGTCCCTCTAAATAAATCCATATTAGTTGGTTTCATTTCAGCTACTTGATGGAATGTATCCCATCCACTAAGTTGTATCAAAGCAACTATTGGTACCATTACCATTGCGATAAGCATGATGACACCTTGGAAAAAGTCAGTAATAGAAACAGCTAAATATCCTCCGAAAAAGGTATATAAAATAACGATAATTGCGACTGAAATCAGTCCCAAATGATAGTTTAATCCAAATGCGCTTTCGAATAATTTACCTCCAGAAACAAAGCCAGAGTGCGTATATAAAGTGAAAAAAATAACAATAATAAGACCAGAAATAATTTTAATGATATTATGTTTATCATTAAGACGGTTTTTGAAAAAATCAGGGAGCGTAATTGCATCTCCAGCAACTTCTGTATATACTCTAAGCCTTGGTGCAACAACGAGATAGTTAACATAGGCACCAATAGTTAAACCAATCGTAATCCATATTGCCGATAAACCTGTGCTATAAACTGACCCTGGAAGTCCCATAATCATCCAACCACTCATATCTGACGCACCGGCTGATAAAGCAGTAATATATGGGCCTATATTTCTCCCACCTAACATATACTCACTTAAATTGCCGGTTGCCTGTTTATAACCATAGTAACCAATCACTAGCAGAATAATAAAATAGATTGCAATCATAATATAAGTCTGCCAGCTTGTGTTAGCATGAGTACCTAAATTTACACCTAATACAAACATTGTAATTACCCCCTTTAAAACTTTTAAATTTATGTTTTTCAACAACATTGTACTGAGAAAAAGAAGTGACGATTTTTAAATTAGTTACATGTAATATTATACAATGATATTTATAGATTAGAGAAGTAAAATTTTATCTATAAATAACAGTTTATTTCAATGTAATTATAAGCGTTAACAAGAATGAGAGTATAGATAAAAAATAATTCATTTTATTATATAACGTTAATATTAATAAGTTATTAATAGAAATTAATGTATATTTATAGGTAACTATGTAAATGAGTTACATAAGAAAGTTGTTTTAATTCTTAACTTTGCTAAGAATAGTTAATACACCGAGTATCATAATAAATATTTAGATTTTTAACTGAAAATTTGATACAATTTTATGATGAATGAGTAATAAGGAGGCTTTTTTAATAATGACTAAAGTTACACGCGAAGAAGTTGAACATATAGCACATTTAGCAAGACTTCAAATTTCTCCTGAAGAAACTGAAGAAATGGCTAATACACTTGAAAGTATCTTAGATTTTGCAAAGCAAAATGATTCAGCAGATACTGAAGGTGTGGAACCAACATATCATGTCTTAGATTTACAAAATGTGTTACGTGATGATAAAGCAATCGAGGGTATTCCTCAAGAACTTGCATTAAAAAATGCGAAAGAAACAGAAGACGGTCAATTTAAAGTACCAGCTATCATGAATGAGGAGGACGCTTAAGATGAGTATTCGCTATGAATCTGTTGAAACACTTTCAGAAATGATTAAGAATAAAGAAATTAAACCTTCTGAAGTAGTTAAAGATATTTATGATGCTATTGAAGAAACAGATCCAACAATTAAATCATTTTTAGCTTTAGATAAAGAAAATGCAATTAAAAAAGCTAAAGAATTAGATGAGTTACAAGCTAAAGATCAATTTGAAGGTAAATTATTTGGAATCCCAATGGGAATTAAAGATAATATTATTACTAAAGATGTCGAAACAACTTGTGCAAGTAAAATGTTAGAAGGTTTTGTACCGATTTATGAATCAACAGTGATGAATAAATTACATCAAGAAAACGCAGTGTTAATTGGTAAATTAAATATGGATGAATTTGCAATGGGTGGTTCTACAGAAACATCTTATTTCAAAAAAACTGTCAATCCATTTGATCATCAAGCCGTTCCAGGGGGATCTTCTGGAGGTTCAGCTGCAGCAGTAGCAGCAGGATTAGTACCATTTAGTTTAGGTTCTGATACTGGTGGGTCAATCAGACAACCAGCTGCATATTGTGGTGTAGTAGGTATGAAACCTACATATGGCCGTGTATCACGTTTTGGTTTAGTTGCATTTGCATCTTCATTAGATCAAATTGGACCAATTACTCGTAATGTTAAAGATAATGCAATGGTATTAGAAGCAATTGCAGGCGCAGACAAAAATGACTCTACAAGTGCACCGGTTGAAGATGTTGATTTTACTTCTGAAATTGGTAAAGACATCAAAGGTCTTAAAATTGCACTTCCTAAAGAATACTTAGGAGAAGGTGTTAGCGAGGAAGTAAAAACTTCTGTAAAACAAGCAGTAGAAATATTAAAATCACTTGGTGCAGAAGTTGATGAAGTGTCATTACCAAATACTAAATATGGTATTCCTTCTTATTATGTAATCGCATCGTCTGAAGCATCTGCAAATTTAGCACGTTTCGATGGTATTCGTTATGGCTACCATTCAAAAGAAGCGCAAACATTAGAAGAACTATACAAAATGTCTCGTTCTGAAGGCTTTGGAGACGAAGTTAAACGTCGTATCTTCTTAGGTACATTCGCATTAAGTTCTGGTTATTATGATGCATTTTATAATAAATCTCAAAAAGTTAGAACATTAATTAAAAATGACTTCGATAAAGTATTCGAAAATTATGATGTTGTTGTAGGGCCTACAGCTCCAACAACGGCGTTTAATTTAGGTGAAGAAATTGATGATCCTTTAACAATGTATGCAAATGACTTATTAACTACGCCTGTTAACTTAGCTGGTTTACCTGGTATTTCTGTGCCATGTGGCCAATCAAACGGACGTCCAATCGGTTTACAATTTATTGGTAAACCATTTGATGAGAAAACATTATATCGTGTGGCATATCAATATGAAACACAATTTAACTTACACGACGCATACGAAAAATTATAAGGAGTGGAAATAATGCATTTTGAAACAGTTATCGGACTTGAAGTTCACGTTGAATTAAAAACAGACTCAAAAATGTTCTCTCCATCACCAGCGCATTTTGGGGCTGAACCTAACTCAAACACTAATGTTATTGATTTAGCTTATCCGGGTGTTTTACCTGTTGTAAATAGAAGAGCAGTAGATTGGGCGATGCGTGCGTCAATGGCTCTAAATATGGACATTGCTACAAATTCTAAATTTGATCGCAAAAACTATTTTTATCCAGATAATCCGAAAGCATATCAAATTTCTCAATTTGATCAACCAATCGGTGAAAATGGATATATTGATATTGAAGTTGATGGTGAAACGAAACGTATTGGTATTACTCGTCTTCATATGGAAGAAGATGCAGGTAAATCAACTCATAAAGATGGTTACTCTTTAGTGGACTTAAACCGTCAAGGTACACCATTAATAGAGATTGTATCTGAACCAGATATTCGCTCTCCTAAAGAAGCATATGCTTATTTAGAAAAACTACGTTCAATTATCCAATATACTGGTGTATCTGATTGTAAAATGGAAGAAGGTTCACTACGTTGTGACGCTAATATCTCATTACGTCCATACGGTCAAAAAGAATTTGGTACTAAAACTGAATTGAAAAACCTAAACTCATTTAACTATGTGAGAAAAGGTTTAGAATACGAAGAAAAACGTCAAGAAGAAGAATTATTAAACGGCGGTACGATTGGTCAAGAAACACGTCGTTTTGATGAATCAACTGGTAAAACTATTTTAATGCGTGTTAAAGAAGGTTCTGATGATTATCGTTACTTCCCAGAACCAGATATTGTACCTTTATATGTCGATGATGAGTGGAAAGAACGTGTGCGACAAACCATTCCAGAATTGCCTGACGAACGTAAAGCTAAATATGTTGATGAATTAGGCTTACCTGAATATGATGCGCATGTATTAACGCTTACTAAAGAAATGTCTGATTTCTTTGAAGGTGCGATTGAACATGGCGCAGATGTTAAACTAACATCTAACTGGTTGATGGGTGGTGTTAATGAATATCTTAATAAAAATCAAGTAGATTTAGAAGATACAAAATTAACTCCTGAAAATCTTGCTGGAATGATTAAGCTTATTGAAGATGGAACAATGAGTAGTAAAATTGCCAAAAAAGTATTCCCAGAATTAGCTGAAAATGGTGGAGATGCTAAACAAATTATGGAAGATAAAGGTTTAGTTCAAATCTCAGATGAAGCTACATTATTAAAATTTGTTAATGAAGCTTTAGATAATAATCCACAATCTGTTGAAGATTATAAAAATGGTAAAGGTAAAGCTATGGGCTTCTTAGTGGGTCAAATTATGAAAGCTTCAAAAGGTCAAGCTAATCCTCAAAAAGTTAATCAATTATTAAAACAAGAATTGGATAACAGATAATAACTCATCTCATATGAGGTATTAAAAATAAGTTTAAGCTAAACTGTTCACAAAGCATTTGAGATTGTGAACAGTTTTTTTATTCATATTTCTAGAGAAAAAACTATTGGATTTCAATAGGATAGATAAGCGCAGTATTTAGTTTGTTCTTAGTGTCAAAAGAATGAGTTATTCTTTACCTCGGTCAGTTTCTTACAACAAATGTACAACCAAATGATACACACAAAAATTTAAAAGAATTGGTATAAATACTTTTAACTCATTCATAAATCATTTAATATAGTGTTATGTAAAAAAAAGTAGAGGGATAACTTATGAGAAAACGAGCAAGAATCATTTATAACCCAACTTCTGGAAAGGAGCTATTTAAACGCACTTTACCAGATGTTTTAATAAAATTAGAACGTGCAGGTTATGAAACAAGTGCTTATGCAACTGAACGAGAAGGAGATGCTACACTTGAAGCGGAACGTGCACTTGAACAAAACTATGATATTATTATAGCCGCTGGCGGTGATGGCACTTTAAATGAAGTTGTAAATGGAATTGCTGAACAACCCAATAGACCTAAATTAGGTATTATACCTATGGGTACAGTGAATGATTTTGGACGAGCTTTACATTTACCAAATGATATTATGGGTGCAGTAGATGTTATTATTAAAGGTCATACGACAAAAGTAGATATCGGAAAAATGAATAACCGATATTTTATAAATTTAGCTGCTGGAGGTAAGCTCACGCAAGTATCCTATGAAACACCGAGTCGTTTAAAATCTATTGTTGGGCCTTTTGCATATTATATAAAAGGTTTCGAAATGTTGCCGCAAATGAAGGCAGTCGATTTGAGAATTGAATATGATAATGAAGTATTCCAAGGGGAAGCGTTGTTATTCTTACTAGGGCTTACCAATTCAATGGCAGGCTTTGAAAAACTTGTACCTGATGCTAAGTTAGATGATGGGTATTATACTTTAATTATTGTTGAGAAAGCAAACTTAGCTGAATTAGGCCATATCATGACATTAGCTTCTAGAGGTGAACATACCAAACATCCTAAAGTAATATATAAAAAAGCAAAATCAATTAATATTTCATCATTTACAGATATGCAATTAAATGTAGATGGAGAATATGGTGGTAAATTACCTGCAAACTTTTTAAATTTAAAACAGCATATTGAAGTTTGTACACCTAAAGATATTTATAATGATGAGCTATCAGAAAAATAATTAACGTATTTAAGAATTAAACTGATTAGGGAAAATGAAATAAGAAGTTAAAAAGAGGTTATCTATAATTTCTGATTTGAAATTGTAAGAAGTTATACGTACCTCTTTTTCATATGGAGTGAAAAATAATTGTGATGATTAATAAAAATGATGTAATAAAAGGAAAAGTGATAGATTTAACGCATGAAGGACATGGTGTGATTAAATTAGATCGTTATCCTATCTTTGTTCCTAATGTGTTAATTGATGAAGAAGTAGAGTTTAAGGTAATTAAAGTAAAGAAAAACTTTGCTATTGGTAAACTATTAAAAGTACTAAAACAAAGTGAGCAAAGAGTAACACCTCCTTGTATATATTATGAGAAATGTGGAGGATGCCAGTTACAACATATGACTTATGAATCTCAGTTAAAAATGAAAAAACAACAAGTTGTGAATTTATTTCATAAAAAGGCAAAATTAGAGGAAACAGTAATTCATGATACTATTGGTATGGACCATCCATGGCGATATAGAAATAAATCCCAGCTTCCTGTAGGTAAAGATAAAAATAATAAAACGATAATGGGATATTACCGTCAAAGAAGTCATGACATCATTGATATGGATAGTTGCTTAATTCAAGATGAAAAACAACAAGAACTAATGAATGATATAAAACAGTGGTTAAATGAATTGAATGTAAGCATTTATAATGAAAAAAATAAAAAAGGGTTATTACGTCATGTAGTCATTCGAACAAGTCATTATACAAATGAAGTTATGATTATATTTGTAACAAATGGTTCTAAATTTAAAGAAGCTGAAACTCTAGTACATAGACTTACAGAGGTATATCCTGACATAACAAGTATTAAACAAAATATTAATAATTCACATTCAAATGTCATAATGGGTAAGCAATCGATGACTTTATATGGAAAAGATAAAATTACAGATCAGTTAAGTGAAACTATTTTTGAAATTAGTGATCAATCGTTTTATCAAATTAATTCTGTTCAAACAGAAAAATTATATCAGAAAGCGATCGACTATGCTCAATTAAGTGGAAATGAAATTGTTTTAGATACATATTGTGGTATAGGGACGATTGGGCTTTACATGGCACCAGTGGCTAAACATGTATATGGTGTCGAAATTGTGCCATCAGCCATTCAAGATGCCAAGCAAAATGCTTTAATTAATCATTTTGATAATACAACGTTCGAATGTGGTAAAGCAGAAGAAGTGATAATTGAATGGAAACAAAAAGGAATAGAACCTGATGTTATTATGGTCGATCCTCCACGAAAAGGATGCGATCAAGTCTTTTTAGAAACATTATTAGAGTTAGCCCCTAAGCGCATTATTTATATTTCATGTAATCCTTCAACACAACAAAGAGATGCTCAGCTTTTAGCTAATCTATATCATTTAAAAGAAATAACACCAGTCGATATGTTTCCACATACAACACATATTGAGACTGTTGCCTTATTCGAAAGAAAAACATTGTAATTAAAGTAAAGTAAATAAGAAGAATTTTATTAAAATAAGATTACAAAAGGTTTAAGTTATTTATAATTGCTTTCATTCTAACACTTTTACATGTATATTATGGAAGAGTTTTAGTGAAATGAGTGGAGGTTGACAGATGCACAAAATTGATTTATCACACAATCGAATAAAAATATCAAAATTATTTACTATTCAAGTTGTTATGATGTTATTTGCAATTTTATTTACATATAAATGGGCAATTAATTATGTTGATATTATTGAACAACGTTTTTTGACAAATGTCATTTATGGAATACTTGGTTTTGTTGGAGTATTAATTATTCACGAATTAATACATAAGTATTTATTTTTTATCTTTTCTAAAGGACAAAAACCACAATTTAAATATAAAAATGGAATTTTGCTCATTTATTTGTCATCTAAATACTTTAATAAATGGCAATTTTGTGCAGTCATGCTTGCGCCATTAGTGATCATTACAATAGGGTTAATGCTTTCATTTTATCACTTTGCTTACTCTTCTATTATATTTATATCAAGCATACACATCGGGTATTGTTTGATTGATATTTATCTAGCAACTATAACAATTATTAACAAATTTAAATATATTCGTTCTACTGATGAAGGTATCTTTATGTATCATTATTTGCCTATATCTATAAATAATGACTATGATTAAACATCTGTATAAGTCTTAATATTATTATAAATGCATTTATAAAGTGTTTTCTTTTAGGGTGCAGTATAATAGTATTGGGGCTTATTTTATTTAAAAAGGAGTGAGACAATGACAGAAAGGAGAATCGTTCATATTGATATGGATTGTTTCTACGCTCAAGTAGAAATGAGAGATAATCCTAAATTACAAGGAAAACCTGTCATTGTAGGTGGAAAAGCAAGTCATCGAGGCGTCGTTTCAACTGCTTCATATGAAGCACGTAAATATGGTGTTCATTCAGCAATGCCTATGTCGCAAGCACATAAACTATGTCCAAATGGGTACTATGTTAGAGCAAGATTTGATGTATATCGTGAAGTTTCAAGCAAGATAATGGAAATTTTTAAACAGTATACTGAAATTGTAGAACCTTTAGCACTAGATGAAGCGTATTTAGATATTACTCATTTAGTTAAACCGCATAGATCAGCATCAAAAATTGCTTCAAACATACGTAAAGATATCTTTAACAAAACAGGTTTAACGTCTTCTGCTGGTGTTTCTTATAATAAGTATTTAGCTAAATTAGCTAGTGGAATGAATAAGCCTAATGGAATGATGGTTATTCATTATCAGAATGTGCATGACATACTAATGAACTTAGATATAGGCGATTTTCCAGGCGTTGGAAAAGCTTCTAAAAAAATTATGCATGAACATGATATTTATACTGGTAAAGATTTATATAGCAAATCGGAATTTGAATTGATTCGTTGGTTTGGAAAAAAAGGACGAGGACTTTATCAAAAAGTAAGAGGAATTGATGATAGTGAAGTAAAGGCAAGTAGGATTCGTAAATCAGTAGGAACTGAACGTACTTTTTCAACAGATATTAATGATGATGAAGAGATTCTACAAAAAATATGGGAACTTTCTGGTAAAACATCTGAACGATTAACTCAATTGCAAAAGTCTGGCACAACAGTTACTGTCAAAATTAAAACGCATCGCTTCGAAACATATTCTAGACAAAGAAGTTTGAGAGAAGCGGTAAGTAAAGACATCGATATTTATAATATAGCCTATGATTTATATCATGAATTAAAAGATCCTGATGTACCTATCAGATTAATTGGTGTTACAGTAGGTCATCTAGAACAATCAACATATCAAAATATGACAATTTATGATTTCATTTAAAGATAGAGATAGATAAGGCGTTTTAAATTATCTATGTCTATCTTTTAAATTTTTACCATGAAATTGAAGCACACTTTGTAAGCTATCATAGTGTTTTAATAATCTATAAGTAATCATTGCGCAAGCTTTTGCGTCATTCAGAGCATCATGATGGCCATGAAAATTTAAGTTGTAATGGTTCATTAGATATTTTAATCCATATCGATAAGCTTTGATCGTACGTCTAGCAAGTTGATACGAACAGAAATAGGTAAGTGAGGGAACAGCTATGTTTAAATGTTTTAAGCTTTGATATAATACATCCATATCAAAAGCAGCATTATGTGCCACTACGGGTAATTGATTTATAAATTGCAACATATATGGAAAGACTTCTTTAAAATTAGGCGCATCTTTAACGTCCTCCGGATGGATGCCATGAACATGAATATTTGTTTCCGAAAAATAGTCATGAGGATTAACAAGCGTGTAAAACGTTTCGACTATTTCATTATCTACTACTTTTACCATGCCAATAGAACAAATACTTGTTCTTTTTTTATTTGCAGTTTCAAAATCCAAAGCGATAAATGAATTTTTAACCATTCTATATTCCTTTCTAAATATTTAAAATGAATTATTCACAGTTTAACAGAAAGTACGGTTTAAACATAAATAGTTGCTTTTTTTCATAATCTATACATAACAGAGTAAAAAAATAGATACGGAATTTAGAATGAAAAAGTTATAATTAGAAGTGTATTTAGTTACTTTTAATTGAGAATATTTTTTGTTACTTTAGATACATGATATAATTACTCGAGTGAATTATGCGAGGAGGAAAGACATGAGACAATGGACAGCAACAAGCTTGGCTAAACTAGCACGCAAGATAAGTATCGCAGCAGGAAAAAAAGGAACTGATTTACCAGGTCAAATTGCTCGCAAAGTAGATCAAAATATTTTACGAAAGTTAGCTTCACAAGTTGATGATATTGTTTTTATCAGTGGAACAAATGGTAAAACAACAACTTCCAATTTGATTGGCCACACTTTAAAAGCAAATAATATTGAAATTATACATAATAATGAAGGTGCTAACATGGCTGCCGGAATTACCTCGGCATTCATCATGAAAAATGTAAAAGGTATTAAAGTAGCGGTCATTGAAATTGATGAGGGCTCAATTCCAAAAGTATTAAAAGAGGTTACACCTTCAATGATGGTATTTACTAATTTCTTTCGCGATCAAATGGATCGATTTGGTGAAATTGATATTATGGTTAATAATATTGCAAAATCAATTAGTAATAAAGGGATTAAATTGATTTTAAATGCCGATGATCCATTTGTAAGTCGTTTGAAAATAGCCAGTGATACAATTATATATTACGGAATGAAAGCCCATGCACATGAATTTGAACAGAGTACTATGAATGAAAGTAAATATTGTCCGAATTGTGGTAGATTATTAACTTATGATTATATCCATTATAATCAATTAGGTCATTATCATTGTGAATGTGGATTTAAGCGTGAAACACCTAAATATGAGGTTTCGCAATTTGAGGTGCAGCCATTTATTGATATAGATGTGAACGATGCGCACTTTGAAATGAAAATTGCTGGTGATTTTAATGCTTTTAATGCACTTGCTGCATATTCAGTATTAAAAGAATTAGGCTTAAATAATGATGCAATTCGTAAAGGATTTAAAACATACACTTCAAATAATGGCCGAATGCAATACTTTAAACTTAATCAAAAAGAAGCAATGATTAATTTAGCTAAAAATCCTGCTGGCATGAATGTGAGTCTATCAGTCGGAGATCAACTTAAAGAAAAAAAAGTATATGTTATCAGTCTAAATGATAATGCAGCTGATGGTAGAGATACATCTTGGATTTACGATGCGGATTTTGAAAAGTTACGTAATCAAAATATAGAAAAAATTATTGTAACGGGTACAAGAGCAGAAGAATTACAACTTAGACTGAAATTAGCTGAAGTAGATGTTCCAATTATTTTAGAGAAAGATATTTATAAAGCTATAGCTTTAACTATGAATTATGCAGGCTTTACAGTAGCGATTCCAAATTATACGTCACTTTCACCTATGTTGGAACAACTTAATCGCTCATTTGCAGGAGGACGTTAGATATGTACGAATTAACAGTTTTTCATTTTATGTCGGACAAATTAAATTTATATAGTGATATTGGAAATATCATTGCTTTAAAACAGAGAGCAAAAAAACGCAATATTAATTTAAAAGTTATCGAAATTAATGAAACTGAGGGAGTTACATTAGAAAATTGCGATATTTTCTTCATTGGTGGGGGAAGCGATAGAGAACAAAGTATCGCTACAAAAGAGTTAAGTAAAATTAAAACAATATTAAAAGATGCAATAGAAGATGGAATGCCAGGTTTAACCATTTGTGGTGGATATCAATTTTTAGGTACTAAATATATTACCCCTGATGGTACAGAGTTAGAAGGACTTGGAATTTTGGACTTTTATACAAAATCAAAAACAGATCGTTTAACAGGGGATATCGTAATTAAAAGTGATACATTTGGAACAATAGTAGGTTTTGAAAATCACGGTGGTCGTACATATCATAATTTTGATACATTGGGGCATGTAGTAACAGGGTATGGAAATAATGATGATGATAAAAAAGAAGGTATTCATTATAAAAACTTATTAGGAACTTATCTACATGGGCCTATATTACCGAAAAATCATGAACTTACTGATTATTTATTAGAGAAGGCATGTGAACGTAAAGGGATTCCATTTACACCAAAACAATTAGATAATACTGAAGAAGAAGCTGCGAAATATGTTATTATTGAACGTTCAGAAAAATAAAAAAAGTTGGATGAATTGAATTATTTCAATTCATCCAACTTTTTTATGCTTTAACAAATCGATTATCTAGTAAATTATAGATAAGTAAAATTTCATAAATAACATGACTCTTAATTTGATTCTTATCGAATTCTTCTAATATTTTGACTGAAGATTTTAAAGTAGATACAGACTTAGATTCTCTTTTAAAAACTTCATCTGAAGGGATATTGTTGATACTATTACTAATTTTTATAATTGCCATTTTTTCCTCAGTAGTAAAACAAATATTTACGTTTTTTGGTAAATAAATAATATTTGATAAATGTGTAGCAAGAAGTCTATCAATATATGCTCTATTTGACATGTTCTTTAATTGTTTCCATTCGTCTTCGTTATTTTTATGATAGCGTAATTCATCTCGTTGATAATTCATTAAAGTATCTGTTTTTTTATTCATATCAGATAAAGTTGCTAATGAAATATTACTATTATCTGAATCAAATTTTCCTAATAATAATTCATGACATCTAGAAGCGAATAGTTCATACAATTTATTTTCTGAATGAATCAAGTTCTCTTCGATTTGATGATAATATTTAGGCGGTAATACGAAAAAATTTACTAATCCAGCAGTTACTAGGCCAATTAAAGCTGTTAAGAGTCTTGAGAAAAAATTAAAAATATAGGCTTCATGAATACCAGGTATCATAGCAACTGAAGTTAATACTGCAACAGTTGTACCAACTTGGAGATTTAATTTCGTACACGCTAAAATAGTGAAAATAGCACTAAAGGTGTAAGTAAATGGAGATTGATCGCCGAAGATATAAGTAAAAATAACTGCAAATAATGCACCTATGACAGTAGCAGGAAGTCGACGATAACCTTTTCGTAAAGAAGCTTTAGCAGTTGGTTCAATCGAAACAATTGCTGTTAAAATAGCAAATATAGGAGTTAAGTTTAATAGTAAACAAAATAAAGTTGTTAGAAAAGTAGCTAGCCCCGTTTTTATTGTTCTAGCGCCTATAATATGTTTATACCATTGATTCATATTGTTAAATCCTCTCAAAGAATGAACGTGATGATTATAATGTTAGAATAAGTTTAATATCAAGCTTGATGTAGTGAGACATCAAGTCAATAGATAGTACATTTCTTATTTAGTATATCAAAAAATTTTTGGTATAATAAGGTGAAATATTTTTTAAAAAGGAACGGGATAATATGATTGTAAAAACAGATGAAGAATTACAAGCGTTAAAAGAAATAGGATATATATGTGCGAAAGTGCGAGATACAATGCAAGAAGCAACTAAACCTGGTATTACTACAAAAGAATTAGATAATATCGCTAAAGAATTATTTGAAGAACATGGTGCAATCTCAGCACCTATTCATGATGAAAAATTCCCAGGTCAAACTTGTATTAGTGTTAATGAAGAAGTAGCTCATGGCATACCTGGCAAACGTGTTATTCGTGAAGGGGATTTAGTTAATATAGATGTTTCAGCATTAAAAAATGGATATTATGCAGATACTGGCATTTCTTTTGTAGTAGGAGAAGCGGATAATCCTTTAAAACAAAAAGTATGTGATGTAGCACTTGAAGCATTTGATGCAGCAATGGCTAAAGTAAAACCAGGTACAAAACTAAGTAATATTGGTAAAGCGGTACATGCTACAGCACGTAAAAATGATTTAACTGTCATTAAAAATTTAACAGGTCATGGTGTAGGACAATCTTTACATGAAGCGCCAAGTCATGTTATGAATTATTATGATCCTAAAGATAAGACGCTTTTAAAAGAAGGCGTAGTCATTGCAGTAGAACCTTTTATTTCGTCTAAAGCAACTTTTGTTACTGAAGGCAAAAATGACTGGGCATTTGAAACTAAAGATAAAAGCTTTGTGGCCCAAATTGAGCATACTGTCATTGTTACGAAAGATGGTCCGATTTTAACAACAAAAATTGATTAAGAAAAATGAAGTTGAAAGGAAGTCATTTTGATGTCGTCGTCCCACACTGGCAATGATTCCCCAATATAGAAATGTTTCATAAAGAACGTTTTTATGTTGGGATTCGGAGTCTCTGTTGTTGAAAAAACTTGTGACAAGTGTATTTTCAAGGACTGTCAGCATATTAAAAAAGAGTCGGGGACATAAAGTTTCTGGATAAGTAAAAAAAGACAATTTCTATGCCTAAGACAACAATGATGTCTTAGGCTTTTTTATGATCAACATTGTTCTACTTTGCCAAATTTCTAAATAAGAGTGGATATAAAACATATAATCAAAAAAAAGCTAACAAGATATAGCTTAATTAGTCAAAATGAATCAACTGAACAATATTACAAAATACTCATTTTACTGAAACACCTAAAAGAACAGACTTTAAAAACACAATACCAAATCATAAATAGTTAGTATCAGCGATAAATAAAAAACTAAATTCGAAAATGTGAAGTAAAATAATGTTTAAGATATATGGAGACCACCTTAAATCACTCTTTTTAATGATATTCAACTCATATCTGCTATTTTTAAATTAAAATTAATCGTACTTAAGTATGAGAAGAAAATGGTTCCTAGGACTATATTAAGTAAGATTCCACTCATTTATAATAAAGTTTAGTAAACAACGAGGTGGTTCTATGAATTATTTAGATTTATATTTACAACACTTTTTAAAAATAATTATAAAAAATAATATTAATGATTATCGTTCATTATTAGATGATAAGCTTCAGAGTATGGAACGATATATAAAATATTTAAAAAATAAAAAAGAAAAAATCAATACATTAATTGACAGTTTATCTGCTACACTAGAGAATAAGTATATTGATATGATAAATATGTACAATATAAAGAATGCTCAGGAAGTTCATAACTATGAAATAGATTTATTAAAACAACGTTTAGATAAATTTGAAGCATATTATGCAAAAATTGAAGCTAATATTCATCGTTGTACGAAAGAACATATTGCTGCAGAAGAACAATATGTAATCATTGAACAAATGAGTTATGTAGCTTAATTAAAATCAGGAGGCGACCCATTGACACGTAAATATATATCTACTGAATTATTAATTATTTTTACAGCGCTAATGATTATCGCTAACTTTTATTACATCTTTTTTGAAAAAATTGGATATTTATTTATTTTATTATTAGGAAGTATATTAATTTATGTAGGATACCTTTACTTTCATAAAGTAAGAGGATTATTAGCGTTTTGGATAGGAGCACTACTCATAGCGTTTACTTTGTTATCCAACAAGTATACGATTATTATTTTATTTATATTTTTAGTAATAATCATTATTAGATACTTAGTTTTTAAATTTAAACCCTTGAAGATTGTGGCGTCGGAAGAAGAAGTGACCTCTCCTCAATTTATTAAACAACGTTGGCTAGGTGAACAACGTACTCCAGTATATGTATATAAATGGGAAGATGTGCAAATTCAACATGGGGTTGGAGATATTCATATTGATATGACAAAAGCAGCAAACATTAAAGAAAATAATACGATTGTAGTTAGACATATTTTAGGTAAAGTACAACTGATTGTTCCAGTAAATTATAATATTAATCTTCATATGGCAGCATTTTATGGCACAGCTTATATAAATGGAGAAGCATATAAAGTAGAAAATAATCATGTCCAAGTAGAAGAAAAACCTAAAGAAGAAAATTATAGTGTAAATATATATGTATCAACATTTATTGGTGATGTTGAGGTGATTTATCGATGAATCACTATTTAAGAGCAATAGGATCCATGCTTATTTTAGTGTATAGCATGCTAACTGCGTTTTTATTTATAGATAAAGTTTTTGTAAATATTATATATTTTCAAGGAATGTTCTATACTCAAATATTTGGTATACCTGTGTTTCTATTTCTTAATTTAGTGATTATTTTACTTTGTATTATCGTTGGTTCTGTATTAGCTTATAAAATAAATCAGCAAAATGATTGGATAAAGAATCAAATTGAACATGCCATTGAAGGTGAAACGGTAGGGATTAATGATAAAAACATAGAACTATATAATGAAACGATTGATATTTATCAAATGTTAGTGCCCTTAAATCAAGAATTACAGAGATTAAGAATTAAAACTCAAAATTTAACAAATGAAAACTACAATATGAATGACATTAAAGTTAAAAAAATCATAGAAGATGAGCGTCAGCGTTTAGCAAGAGAACTACACGATTCAGTAAGTCAACAACTTTTCGCAGCAAGTATGATGCTATCAGCTATAAAAGAAACAGAACTAGAACCACCCCTTAATCAACAAATTCCAGTACTTGAGAAAATGATACAAGAATCTCAATTAGAAATGCGAGCGCTGTTACTACATTTGCGACCTTTAGGACTCAAGGATAAATCATTAGGGGAAGGTATTAAAGATTTAGTCATTGATTTACAAAAGAAAGTACCTATGAAAGTCATTTATGATATACAAGATTTTAAAGTTCCTAAAGGAATTGAAGATCATCTATTTCGAATTACACAAGAGGCAATTTCAAATACATTAAGACATTCTAATGGAACTAAAGTGACAGTAGAATTATTTAATCATCAAGATTATTTATTATTAAGAATTCAAGATAATGGTAAAGGCTTTAACGTAGATGAAAAAGTAGAACAAAGTTATGGGTTGAAAAATATGAGAGAACGTGCATTAGAAATAGGTGCAACGTTTCATATCGTATCTCTACCAGATTCAGGAACTAGAATAGAAGTAAAAGCGCCTTTAACGAAAGAGGAGGGTTAATATGACGATTAAAGTATTATTTGTAGATGATCATGAAATGGTTAGAATTGGTATTTCGAGTTATTTATCTACTCAATCTGATATTGAAGTAGTAGGGGAAGGATCATCAGGAAAAGAGGCAATTGAAAAAGCACATACGTTAAATCCTGATTTAATTTTAATGGATTTGTTAATGAATGATATGGACGGTGTAGAAGCGACGACACAAATAAAAAAAGATTTGCCTCATATCAAAGTAGTCATGTTAACAAGTTTTATAGAAGATAAAGAAGTATATAGAGCACTTGATGCAGGTGTTGATAGTTATATATTAAAAACGACAAGTGCAAGTGGTATTGCAGAAGCAGTTAGAAAAACATATCGTGGAGAATCTGTGTTCGAGCCAGAAGTTTTAGTAAAAATGAGAAATAGAATGAAGAAGAAAGCAGAATTATATGAAATGCTCACTGAACGTGAAATGGAAATATTGTTATTAATTGCTAAAGGTTATTCTAATCAAGAAATTGCCAGTGCTTCACATATTACAATTAAAACAGTAAAAACACATGTGAGTAATATTTTAAGTAAACTAGAGGTACAAGATAGAACACAAGCGGTTATTTATGCATTCCAACATAATTTAATTCAATAATAAAAAAGCTCCTTATAAAAAGGTCAAAAAATGACTATTTCATAAGGAGTTTTTTTCGTTAGAAATTTTCTTTTCTATAGCTATTTATCATTATCTTTATCAAATTTATCTTTAATTTTATCAACAAAAGATTCTTGTTCACTATGTTTATCATTGGGTGTAGGATCCACATCATAATTTTTTTCATATTTAGATGATGCTGTAGAATCGTATTCATATTTTGTATTTTCATTGTAGTGATTTTCATTATTATCATCGTGTTTTAAGGCAGCCTCTTCAGGTGTAGAACCTTTAATCACATGTCTTTGATGAATAATTGCATTAATTTCAGCACCAATAATGATAATGAAACATGTAATATAAATCCATAGTAATAAAATGATGATTCCAGCAAGACTACCATATGTTTTAGAATAGTTACCAAAGTTAGATAAATACCAACCAAATGCAAATGATCCTAATAACCATACAATAGAAGTAAAGATTGCACCAGGATATACAGATTTAAACTTAGTTTTAACGTTAGGTGCTACTGAATATAATGTTAAGAATAAAATAATAATAACGATAAGTGGTAACAATATACGCACTAAATCAAATATCCAAGCGACTTGTTGATCTAAACCTAACGGACCAAATAGATGATCTTTAATAAAATTACCAAATGTAGGTAACGTTAGAGCTATAGCTAATACAATAGCCATAACAATTGTAAACAAAATGCTTAATAATTTAAGAACAATAGGATTACGAGCATCTTCAACATCATAAGCAACATTAAATGAATTCATAATTGCTGTCATACCATTTGATGCTGACCAAATAGCTAAAATCAAACCAACTGATAATAAGCTACCACTAGAGTTACTTGTAATATCTTTAAAAATTTTAGTAACAACATCAGCAGTCTCAGCAGGAGCATTTTGACTAACTAAGTCTTTAATTTGCTGAGGATCAATTTGGAATAATGGTAATAAAGTTAATAAAAAGATTAACATTGGGAATAAAGCTAATACAAAGTGATACGTCATTTGAGCCGCTAAACCTGAAGCATCATCTTTACCAATACGATAAATAAGATAAGATAAAAAATTAGAATTTTTAGTATATTTTGCAGGTTTATTTAATCTAGAAACGAAAAAAACTTGTTTATCTTTTTTAGGCTTCTTTGATTGAAATTCCTGAGGTTCTACGTATGTACGATCAACCTTTATTTTCTCTTTATTTTCTTTCTCTTTTTCCTTAATAGAGTTAAGGTACTTAGAATTTGATTGACTTTTTTTTGACATAGACGTCTCCTTAAAAATTAATTCTAAAATAAAGGCAAAACTACCTAAGTAAAAAGGAATTTTGCCTTTATTTTCTGTCAATTATATTTGATTAGCTAAGACGATTGTTTTTACGATTTACAAATGTATCTTTAGCATCTTTAATTGATTTTTCTAATTCTGGATTATTACGACGAATTTCTTCGATTGTATCTTTCCAATACAATACTTCATTTTTAATTGAAGTAATTTTAGAAGGTTTACGAGAACGATTACCTTCTTTAATATTTTTGAATGATTGTACTAATGCATTACGTGTTGATTTATCTGCTAAAGTAGCAGCGCCACCAACGATAGCACCAATAATAATACCTGGAACAAATTTGTTTTCCATTTTAGTTACCCCTCTTTCAAATTAGCATCTTTAACGATAAAATCTATTAAATTGTCACAAGATGATTGTACCATGTCATATACACCTTCAAAATTATTTGTGTAATAAGGATCAGGCACATCAGTCTCTTCCATGTTACTAAATTCTAGCAATTTAAACAATTGACCTTTAAGATTTGGATTAATTGATTTAATATTATTCACATTACTTTGGTCCATAGCGATAATATAATCAAAATCATCATCGGGTTCAAATAATTCACTAACAATACCATCAAAAGGTATATGGTGTTGTTTCAGAATTTTTTGAGTACCTTGATGAGGAGGTTCACCTAGATTCCAACGTCCAGTACCCCTAGAATGTACAATAACATCAGAAATACCGCGTTCTTTTAATCGTTGACGCATGATTGCTTCAGCCATTGTAGAACGGCAAATATTTCCAAGACATACAAAAGCTACATCTACCATCTTGTACTCCTCCAAACTTTAATATATAAACTATTTTATAGTTATTTTTAACATTTATAAAGTCATAATTTTACTAATTTCTATAAAAGTTTAATAAATTTTTATACTTTGATAAAATATGATAATAAAGAGGTGAAATAAATGGCACAGAATAATGAACAAATGATTAAAAATATTCGAAAAAAATTAAATATTGTAAATCAATCTTTAATTAATCCAGAAAAATTTAAAGATACAGATACAAAGGATATTAAAGAAATTCATGATTTTGTTATGTCTAAAGATTCATTTTCACCAAGTGAAATTACAGCAATTGCTGATGAATTAGGTAATTTACGTCACGAGTAAGGAGAATTTAAATGGCCAATCAAGATTATCAAGACAAATTAAAACAATATGCAGAATTATTAGTAAAAGTGGGTATGAACGTTCAACAAAATCAACCTGTGTTTATAAGAACTTCTGTAGAAACTATAGAATTAACGCGCTTAATTATCGAAGTAGCCTATCAAGAAGGCGCTTCAGATGTAAGAGTGGTATATTCAGATCCTATTTTGGAACGTTTAAAATATGAAAATGAATCTGTTGATTATTTTGAAAACCATGCTGTTAAAGCTTATGATGTTGAAGAGCGTATGGATTATGCTCATAGAGGAGCAGCGAATTTAGCGCTTATTTCCGGTGATCCAGATTTATTAAATGGCATTGATGCAGAAAAATTAAAAGCGTCTCAGTTTAATTATGGACAAGCATTCAAAGGGTATATGGAAGGTAGCCAAAAAAATGCATTTCCGTGGGTAGTAGCTGCATTTCCATCTAAAGCATGGGCAAAACGTGTATATCCTAATTTGCCTGAAGAAGAAGCATACAGTCAATTTATCGATGAAGTATTCGAAATTGTACGTGTGGATGGAAATGACCCAATAACAAATTGGGAGCAGCATGTGAAATCTCTAAGTGTCCATGCAAATAAACTTCAAGAAAAAAATTATAAAGCATTGCATTATATTTCCGAAGGCACTGATTTAACAGTAGGGCTACCAAAAGGACATATTTGGGAAGATGCAACAAGCTATGTAAATGGAAATCAACAACCATTTATTGCGAACATCCCAACAGAAGAAGTATTTACTGCACCAGATAGAAATCATGTAGATGGCTATGTCACTAATAAATTACCATTAAGTTATAATGGTAATATTATTGATGGGTTCACTTTAACATTTAAAAATGGTGAAATTATCGATGTTAAAGCAGAAAAAGGTGAAGAAGTTTTAAAAGATTTAATTAGCACAGATGAAGGTTCTAAGCGATTAGGAGAAGTTGCTTTAGTTCCAGATGATTCGCCAATTTCAAATCGTAATACCATTTTTTATAATACTTTATTTGATGAAAATGCATCTTGTCATCTTGCTATTGGTTCAGCCTACGGGTTTAATATTAAAGGTGGCACAGAAATGTCTACTCAAGAAAAAGTAGCAAGTGGGTTAAATGATTCTAATGTTCATGTGGACTTTATGATTGGAAGTTCAGATCTAACAATATATGGTATATTACAAGACGGTTCTAAAGAATTAGTTTTCGAAAATGGGAATTGGGCACAATAACTCATTTAAATTAGGAAGAGGAGAAATAAAGTATGTCAAATTCTCAAGTTAATAAAAAATCTATGTCTGAATCAAAAAGTATTAAAACACGACAAGTATTTCCTCAAGATACTAACCATCACCATACAATGTTTGGTGGATCATTGATGGCTAACATTGATGAAATAGCTGCAATTACAGCTATGAAACATGCGAATGCACAAGTAGTGACCGCTTCTACCGACTCGGTGGATTTTTTAAGACCTATAAAAACAGGGGATATTACATCTTATGAAGCTATGGTAAGTTACGCAGGGTCAAGTTCAATGGAAATCTGTGTGCAAATTATTATTGAAGATGTGCTAAATAAGGAAAGGCATTTAGCAGCATTAAGCTTTTTAACATTTGTTGCACTAGATGAAAATGGAAAACCGACACGTATTCCTAAAGTGTACCCTGAAAATAAAATAGAAACGTGGTTCTATGAAGGAGCACTAAAACGTGTTCAACGAAGAAAAGAACGACGCGAAGAAAGTAAAAGAACGATTGAATTTTTATCTGAAGCACAGCACATAGAAGATATTTAAGATTTATAATAAAAGTCAATCCATATGATATAAAATATATGGATTGGTGTTAAATTATACGAAAGATCCTTATTTTTTAAAAACATATGTCAATGTAAAGTTATATAAAGACTAGATATTTTGGTGAGACTTTTGAGCAGCGAATAGGATAAGCTGAATATTACAAACTGAAGTTGTCTTCTAAAAAAGCGAGTCAACAATACGAAGAATTGTAAATAAAGAAGCCAGTAAATGAATTTATAGTAATCTCATTTACTGGCTATTTTTCTAGGATTTCTGTCCCATCTTTTTTTATATTATTGAAAAATATGTTCAGTGTGCATTGCGATTTCATTTTCTCTAAAGTTTGTATTTGGATAATACATATTTTTAACTAATACGTTTGGTCCTAAGCATTGGAAAGCTTCACAATGACAATTTAAAGATTTTGCTAAATCTGTTGATAACCAGGCATCAAATACATCTGTGAGCTTATCATTTTTAATATTAGAAATTGTTCCATTTTCATCACCAAAATCTGTTACAATAACGTCTCCACTAAATACATTTACATTTAAGCGACTACGGCCATCTGGATCATTTCGAACAGTAACATTTTTTTCATTTCTTAATCGTTCAAGTAAAAGTTGGTCATTTTCATCGTTTATGCAAGGATAGATTGGTAGAGTACCAAATAACATCCAAGTATTTTTATCACGAATGTCTAATAAATGATGAATAGCTTGTTTCATGTCTTTTAATGATAATACATTGAGTTGGCTTGCAAAGTCTGCTGGATACATAGGATGAACTTCATGACGACTACACTTCATATCATTAACAATTTCTTTATGTATGTTTTCTAAATATGGTAGGGTATTTTGATTTAACATTGTTTCCGCTGAAACAAACATTCCTTGGTCGGATAATGTACTAGCATTATCTAGCATTTGTTCATATAATTTTAACTTTGCTTTTAAAGGGGGCTGTTTTTTCATTGCGCCAAAGCCCACCTCGGCAAATTCTTGGATGGTACCCCAATTATGAGAAATGTGCATAACATCAATATATTCTGCAATTTCTAGGTATCGATCTTGAGGTAACGTTAAATTAGAATTCATTTGCACATATATACCTCTTTGATGCGCATATTTCAATAATGGTTTAACAACATTATTTATAGATTTCTTTGAAAACATAGGTTCTCCACCAGTAATCGACATAGTACGTAAATTGGGAATTTCATCTAAGCGTTGGTAAATAAGGTTCATAGGTAATGGATCAGGATCTTTTGTTTGTAATGTATAACCAACTGCACAGTGACTACATCTCATATTACATAAATTTGTAGTAGTAAATTCTACATTACTCAAAGTGAGTTGATCGAACTGTTTAATATCATTATAAGCTTCCCATGGATCATTATAAATTGAGATTGCTTGTTTAATTTTTGAGGTTGTCATTATAAAAACTCCTAAACTTTTAAAACATTTTTCTTTATAAATTACAATAAATATTATTAGAATTATATCTCTTTTTGTCAAATTTTGTTAGGATAGTTATGAATAAAAGCTAAAAATATTATATATAAGGAGTTAAATTCCGATGGATGAAAAACAAACTATTGAACAAATTAAAACAAGATTGTCTAAATTTTTAGAAGATATTGACCACGTTAATCCCGATGAAGTAAGTGTAAGAGATATTGATGAATGGATTGGACTATTAGATCAATTAGAAGAAAAAGTTAAGTTAGTTTCTAAGTAATCGTGGAGTATGAAAAAATTTTTTAACTAAATTTAATACTTATGTTTAAAATATCTTAAATTTGTCTATACACTAAATATAATAAAAATGAAAGAAAAGGTGATTTTGATTATGGCTAAAAAAGTAGCAATTATTTTAGCAGATGAATTTGAAGATATAGAATTAACAAGTCCTAAAGAAGCATTAGAAGAAGCAGGATTTGAAACTGAAGTTATCGGAGATACTGCGAACGCTGAAGTTGTTGGGAAACATGGCGAAAAAGTTACAGTAAATGTAAGTATTGCTGATGCTAAACCAGAAAATTATGATGCGTTATTAATTCCTGGTGGTTTCTCTCCAGATAATTTACGTGGAGATGCAGAAGGACGTTATGGAACATTTGCAAAATACTTTACTAAAAATGATGTTCCAACATTTGCTATTTGTCACGGACCTCAAGTTCTAATTGATACTGATGATTTAAATGGTCGCACGTTAACTGCAGTATTAAATGTTCGTAAAGATTTATCAAATGCAGGTGCAAATGTTGTTGATGAATCAGTAGTAGTTGATAATAATATTGTAACAAGTCGTGTACCTGATGATTTAGATGACTTCAATAGAGAAATTGTTAAAAAATTAAATGATTAATCTAAAATAACTTTTTGAAAGTTATAGTTGAGCCTGAGACATATGTAATTGTCTCAGGCATTTTTAATGTGTTGATAGTCGATGATTGAATTACAATGTAATTGTATTCTGGAGTAGACTCCAATGAAACTGAGAATGTATCATTACAAGTCGTGTCGATTCGTAAGCGTCTGATTGATTTGTTTTCCAGAAATAGAGAAAATACGTTTTAAATGTTACTTTTAAGAATTCATATATTTATGATCTTCATATAGTTGTTTAAATCCGTTTATCCATATTTAAATAATCTCTCTCTATCTTCTTTAAAGTAACTTGAAAATTTAAGCTATATAAAAACCAATGATACACCTTGAGACTGATTTTTGATTGTTTATATAGATAAAAATAACACTTACTGTTAAACTCTCAATTATAGAGTGACCTTTAAGTAAAGGAGCAAGCTTATGAAAAGAAGACAAAGAGATAACTATCCAAAAGAGAAAACAACTTATGATCAAAATGAGCCTCATTATAATACCTATTATCAACCTGTGGGTTCACCACCGAAAAAGAAGAAAAGTAAACGGCTCTTTCTAAGAATGTTTATTATATTTATTGTTATATTTGCTTTGTTTATTGGATTAATGTATTTTTTATCATCTAGAGCGAATGTCGATGATTTACAAACGATTGAAAATAAGAGTAATTTTGTATCCTCAGACAATATGCCGAATTATGTTAAGGGCGCATTTATATCTATGGAAGATGAACGTTTTTCTAAACATCATGGATTCGATATAAAAGGTACAACACGTGCATTATTTTCAACGATTGGTGAACATGATGTACAAGGTGGGAGTACCATTACTCAACAAACTGTAAAAAACTATTATTACAATAATGAACGTTCATTTACACGTAAACTAAAAGAATTATTTGTCGCTCATAAAGTTGAACAGCAATACAGTAAAAATCAAATATTAAGTTTTTATTTGAATAATATTTACTATGGTAATAATCAATATGATATTGAAAGTGCAGCAAATTATTATTTTGGTGCAACTACAAATCAAAATAATAGTAGTCATCCGATTATTACTGTATTACAAAGTGCAATGCTAGCAAGTAAAGTTAATGCCCCAAGTGTATATGATATCAATAACGTATCAAATAATTTCAAGAATCGAATTAAAGTGAATTTAGAAAAAATGAGACAACAGAATTATATTTCTGACAGTCAATATCAAGAAGCCTTATCACAACTTAATAATTATTAATATAGTAATATAACAATTTAA
The DNA here is from genome assembly GCF_001815595.1 of Staphylococcus sp. HMSC070D05. NCBI lineage: Bacteria > Bacillati > Bacillota > Bacilli > Caryophanales > Staphylococcaceae > Staphylococcus > Staphylococcus sp. HMSC070D05. The sequence goes on from NZ_KV821107.1 coordinate 62,057, forward strand.
TTGAATATAAACTAAGAGTGAGAATGAGAATAAATAAAATTCCATTTCGCTCTTTTTTAATATCAAATACTATGTGTGTTAGACTTTCTGTTATAAAATAAATATATTATTAAAATACTATTTTTAATTAGTATGAGGAGAATGATGATGCCTAAAATTACTAAAATAGAAGTTCAAAAAAATAATAAAGAACGATTTAATCTCTTTCTTGATGAAGCATTTGAAATGGGAATTGATATAGATACACTCGTTAAATTCAATTTGAAAAAGAACCAAATGATAGATGCTGCAGAAATGGAAAAAATCCAAAAATACGAACACTATCGTCTAGGGGTTAATATGGCAATACAATATTTATCATATAAAAAACGAACTGAAAAAGAAGTTAGTGATTATTTGAAAAAGAATGATATTAATGAAATGGCAGTACAAAAAGTGATTGAATATTGTTATAAAGAGCAATATATTAATCACGAAGATTACGCTGAAAGTTTAAAAAATACAATGATCAACACAACAGATAAAGGACCTGAAGTATTTAAACAAAAACTATACCAAGTTGGAGTAGAACCTAATATCATAAATACATATGTTAAACGATATGAAGAAGAGCAACCTATAGAATCTATCATTCATGTTGCTAAAAAAATAATGAAAACTAAAAAAGGTCCTGTTGTTAAAATAAAGCAAAAAGTGATGCATAGCTTAATCCAAAAAGGATATACAATGGAAACTGCACAATATGTACTTAATGAGTTAGACTTTGATCAAGACGAAGAAGTGCTAGATGACTTATTACAAAAGGATTTAGAAAAAGTTTATAATAAACAACGTCGTAAACATGACGGTACTACATTAAAAATGAAAACAATAGAAGCACTTATGAGAAAAGGATATAATTATGATAAAATAAAAATTAAATTAGCAGAAAGTGGTATTTTAGATGAGTGACAAAAGATTAAGTGAAATGTCTGAACAGGAATTGAGACATGAAATACAATTATGTAAAGAAAAAATGCGTAAAGCTGAAATGAATGGCATAATGAATGAATATGATGTTTATGAAAGTAAAGTCATTGTAGCTGAGAGTTATTTAGTCGATCGTTCTAAAATCAAAATAGGAAGAATATATAAATTAAATGATGGTAGTGAACAATACTTTAAAGTTGAACGTTTAAAAGGGGTTTTTGCTTGGGGTTATAGAATAAATAGTACGAATCCTGAAGAGGGGTTACCCATTGCATTATTAAAAATTTAGAAGGATGTAACACAAATGGGAAGTTCAATCGTTTTAAAATTATTAAATGTTACACAATACTATAGAAACCAAAAGAATAGAAAGTGGTATCTGCCGTTTGGTTATGCCGCGGAAGACATAGAATTAAATAAAATATCTTTACATATTTATCAAGGAGAAGCCCTTGCACTTATAGGAGAACCTGGTTCATCCAAAACATTGATTGGAAGAATTATGGCACAAGATATTTCACCTGATAGAGGAAAAGTTGTACAATCAGCAAGTGTTTATTATGGAGATATAAAAAACAAATATTTATTAAATATGTCTGTTAAAAGTTATATTGAAGAAACACAATACTTATTTAATTACGAGACTTCTTCACATATTGTCGATCAAATTATTAAATATGCACATTTAGATGATAAATCTTCGATTCAAGTGAATCAACTTAGTCACTCTGAGTATGCACAATTGATTTTAAGTGTTGCAAGAGTTTGTAAAACAGAAATCATTATTTTAAGTCATATTCTCGAATATCTTGATGAAGCTTTTTTAAATAAGGCGAAACAACTTTCAAAAGACTATGTGTCTAATGATTTATCCATTATATTTGTAGACAATGATATTTCTAAAATATCTCAAGTGAGTAACTATGTTACATGGATTTCTCACGGACAAGTGCGTATGGAAGGGTCTTTAAATGACGTTTTACCAGTATTTAATGATCATGAAAGAGATAGATTAAGTATCGAAGATGAAGAGACACTTAAGAACTTTGATTTAGATTGGAAGAAAAGTAGAAGTAAATTGCCGGAAATGAGTTATAACTTTAAAAGAGTCGAACGATACAAACATGTTAAAGTTCCGGATTTTATAGTTAAATTTTGGACGCTTTTAGTTTCAACGTTAATCGTCTTAGTGTTACTTGGCTCACTAGTAGTGAATAATATAGGAAAAATTGAAATTCCTATCAACGAATCTCAGAAGAAAGTTCAAAATCAAGACACGAATCCTTTTGAAAATAAACTTTCTTATGGAATTGTTCTACATGAGGAAGTGACATTATCTAATCATCAAGATATTGAAATGCCAAAATATTCTTTTGTGACGATTACTGGAGAAAGTGCTTCAAAATACCGCTTAATTGTCGATGATGATACATATGAAGTAGGTAAGAACAAAATTTATTATTTTAATCCTGCAGCATTATATGAAACGCATAAATTTAGTACTTTAGCGCCTTATATGAAGTCAAACTACAGTAAGTATGTTGATTATTTTAATACTCAATTACATAAACCACATAAGCAAGTGAAAAAGACGCTTGTTCCTGAAAAAGATCAACGATTTGTGGTGCCTATTACACAACAACCTATTAAAATGTTATTCAATGATGAGGATAAGTTAACTGGTTTTGTATTTCCTATAGTAGATAAATCAAAATTAGAGCGTAAATTTAATATTAAAGATAATGTATGGATTTCAAAATTAAATAATGGATATTTAATTGCTGATATGAAAAACAGTAAATGGATTTATATCGAATTGTAGGTGTAAACATGATAGATAAGTTAATATTATATTTTAAACATTTTCCATCTCTTTTACATTTGGCTAAAGCAAAAGTAAAAGAGACTTGGAAATATGATGTGGTTTTACTTTTAATACAACTAATTATCATTAGTATAATAATTGGAGTGATGTATTTATTTAATACAGAAGAAATTGAAAAGGCCCAATGGATATATCGAATAATTGCGTTCTATACTTTTGTAACCATTGCTTATATGATATATAAATCATTCAAATTATATAATTATGATTATCTTATTGCTAAATCATTTCAACTCACACCTATGATTACGCCCATCCTTAATGCACTGATAGGGTCTATAATTATCTGTGTTTTATCATTGATTACGTCAATCTTTAAGCCAGTAAACCTTGAAACCTCGGTGATATCTTTTGTTTATTTTATAATTATGTCGATTATATTTATTGTTTTTATATCAATAACATTAGGTTTATTAACTTTAATAAGTAAAAAAGTATTTAAATTTTATGTGATAGCAACAATTGTGTTATTCTTTTTAGTGCCTATCATTTTTATACCTAATAATAAAGCAAATATGATTGATCAAATATTAAAAATTAATCCATTATATTATTTGATTGACGGATTATCATCTTCACTCGTTTTTGGAGCTGTAAATATGTACAATATTGTGTATCATATTTATTTTATTGCTTTTTTAGTATTAATTGGAGTTATCAATTTTATTTTAAGTCGACTTGTTACCCATAAGAAGTATAAATATATTTAATATATGAATAGATAGCTATAAATAATATATAATTTTATAATAATAACCCCTAAATGACTGTCAATAAGTCATCTAGGGGTTGTTTAAATTATAGTTAAAGTTAATGGATTAATGAGAGTACAATTTTTTTTGAAGTTTTTCTTCTGTAAATACCCATCCAATATAGGAATGGTCAATTTTTTGATCTTGAGTAAGATGTGCAATTGCTGCAAAAGAATAATGTCCTTTATTTAGATAACGTAAATCTATCAATCGTATCTCAGTTGTTTGATCATCAAGTTTGCGTATGTGCCAACGATAGATAGAAGAGAATTTTAAAAACGTTCTTATTTCAGGATTACTTTTTATTTGCCATAAAAGTGTATCGGGTGAAAATTGTTGACGTTTTACTTTATCACTAAACGTTATATTACGACCATAAGCCCTACCTACATAATCATAGCTTTCAGTTTGAATAGCTACACGCCATTCCATAAATTTCATAGTAGGGGCAACAAAAATTTTCACAGGATGATGTTCATCATGAATGTGTTTCAATGCTTGAGATTTGATTATTGATTGCATTTTAAATCTAACGATATAATAAATAATTAAAATGCCAACAATTGGAAAGAACACTAGATATGGATGAACGCCTAATAACCATAGCGTGATTCCTATACATAATATTAAAAAAATAATTGGATCGAATGTATTGATTACACTAAGTTGTATCCACTTATTTGATATAGGTCTAAGTGCTTGTGTACCATATGAATTAAAGATATCTACAAAAACATGTAAAAAGACCGCTAACTGAGCCCACATCCATATATGAGTCACATCTACATGTGGAAAGATAACATATATTATAAAAGCAAGTAATATTGGCCATAAAATCGTAAAGGGTATGGAATGTGTAATACCACGATGATGTGAAATATAAGTTGCATTATTTTTTAATTTTAAAACCGTATCGCCATCTGGTATTAAAGAACCCGCAATTAAAGTTGTTGCAGTAGCTGTCATAGAATGTGACATTGCGGGATCTTGTGTAGCTAAAGCAGTTAGTCCAATGCCGATAGCAATATGAGTGGCTGTATCCATAAAAGTTCACTCTTTTCATCTTGATTTAATATATATTATAATCTAAAAATTAGAATAACAAAATTAAGATACTTATCAAATATTAGCGATTATTATAACTTATAATTTTTTTATGTAAGAGAAAGGATAATGTAATGTTAAATGAAGCGACGTTTAAAAATAATATTGTGACATGGTTTGAGAAAAATCAAAGAGAAATGCCTTGGAGAGAAACAACTAATCCATATTATATATGGCTAAGTGAAGTTATGCTTCAACAAACACAAGTTAAAACAGTCATTGATTATTACAATAAATTTATTAATCGATTTCCTACAGTTGAAGCGTTAAGTGAAGCAGAAGAAGATGAAGTATTAAAGTATTGGGAAGGTCTTGGATATTATAGTCGTGCCCGCAATTTTCATACGGCAATTAAAGAAGTACACCATAATTATAATGGTGAAGTGCCATCATCCCCTAAAGTTTTTGGTGAATTAAAGGGAGTAGGTCCGTATACTCAAGCAGCTGTAATGAGTATTGCTTTTAATCGCCCTTTAGCTACTGTAGATGGAAATGTGTTTAGAGTATGGACTCGACTTAATAATGACTATCGTGATATCAAATTACAATCTACTAGAAAAGCATTTGAAAAAGAGCTTGAAGCTTTTGTACAAGAAGAAGCGGGTACATTTAATCAATCAATGATGGAATTAGGTGCAACAATATGTACACCTAAGAATCCATTATGCTTATTTTGTCCAGTACAGGAAAATTGTGAAGCGTTTCGAAAAGGAACTACGTTAGATTTACCTATCAAAACTAAAAAACAAGCTAAGAAAATAATTAATCAGGAGGTTTTTTTAGTCAGAAATCAGAAAGGTCAATATCTGATTGAAAAACGTCAAGAAAAGCTACTTAATGATATGTGGCAATTTCCAATGTTTGAAAGCCCGAATGGGATTCAAAAACTAGAATATAAGTTAAACCATTCATTAACTTTAGCTGAGAATGCAATATTTCAATTAAAGCACCAATTTACACATAAAACTTGGAATTTAAATGTTTATAGTGTGATTGAAGATATAAATATTGAATCAGCACAATTACCGGACTTTATGGAATGGTTTGATTTAGAAAATCGAGACGAGTATTCTTTCCCTGTATCAATGAGTAAAATATATGAGTTTATAGTTGGTAAATAGAAAAACATATTATCTCTCTTTAAAGAAGTTTAAAAAAATATGGTATAATTCAAATTGTAAAAACTTTAAAAGGTGGTGTGGAGTATGGTCAAAGAATCCATACCTAAAGAAGGCGAAAATATAAAAATTCAAAGCTATAAACATGATGGAAATATTCATAGAGTATGGTCTGAAACAACGATTTTAAAAGGAACAGATCACGTCATCATTGGTGGAAATGATCATACCTTAGTAACTGAAAGTGATGGACGTACATGGATTACTAGAGAACCTGCAATCGTGTACTTTCATTCTGAGTATTGGTTTAATGTAATTTGCATGTTTAGAGAAGATGGTATTTACTATTACTGTAATTTATCTTCGCCTTTTGTATGTGATGAAGAAGCTTTAAAATATATTGATTATGATTTAGATATTAAAGTTTATCCAAATGGTAAATATCATTTATTAGATGAGGATGAATATGAACAACATATGAAACAAATGAATTATCCTCATGAAATAGACGTAATACTAAGAAGAAATGTAGACATTTTACAACAATGGATAGAACAGAAAAAAGGGCCTTTCGCTCCTGACTTTATAAAAGTATGGAAACAAAGATATAAAAAAATTCGTAATTACTAAGCATAATTGAAGCAAATAGTAATTAATTAGTTTATAGTACTTGAGTAATAAATAAGAGGTTGAAACTACTTGCTTATTCTTAAATAAATGAGTTTATGAATAGAGGGTTCAACCTCTATTCATTTTTTGATAATAAAATTAAGGAGGAGTCAGTGTGATTCGGCGATATTTAGAATTTGTCAAACCATATAAATATCGTATTTTCGCAACGATTATTATTGGAATTATAAAATTTGGTATTCCAATGTTAATTCCATTATTAATTAAATATGCGATTGATGGTGTAATTAATAATGGTACATTAACCACCAATGAAAAGTTTCATCATCTTGCTATAGCGATAGGTATTACTCTATTTATATTTTTAATTGTGCGCCCGCCAATTGAATACCTTCGACAATATTTAGCACAATGGACGAGTAATAAAATTTTATATGATATTCGTAAGCAATTATATGACCATTTACAAGCCTTAAGTGCTCGATTTTATGCAAATAATCAAGTGGGACAAGTTATATCGAGAGTAATTAATGACGTAGAACAAACGAAAGACTTTATTTTAACTGGATTAATGAATATTTGGTTAGACTGTGTAACAATTATTATTGCGCTTTCTATTATGTTCTTCTTAGATATTAAATTAACACTTGCAGCAATTATTATTTTTCCTTTTTATGTCTTTACAGTATATTTTTTCTTTGGACGTTTAAGAAAATTAACACGTAAACGTTCACAAGCGTTAGCAGAAGTACAAGGATTTTTACATGAACGTGTTCAAGGTATGTCTGTAATAAAAAGCTTTGCAATTGAAGATAATGAAGCGAAAAACTTTGATAAAAAAAATAAAAACTTTTTAAGTAGAGCGTTTCAACATACTTCATGGAATGCCTATTCATTTGCAGCTATTAATACAGTCACAGATTTAGGTCCGATCATTGTTATTGGCGTAGGGTCATATTTAGCAATTACTGGTTCAATTACAGTAGGTACCTTAGCAGCTTTTGTAGGATATCTAGAACAACTATTCGGACCATTAAGACGTTTAGTTTCTTCATTCACAACTTTAACGCAAAGTTTCGCCTCTATGGATCGTATTTTTCAATTAATGGATGAAGACTATGACATTAAAAATAAAAAAGGTGCGCAACCTATTGAAATAAAAGAAGGACATATTGAATTAAAAAATGTCAGCTTTAAATATAATGAAGATGAATCTTTAGTTTTAAAAAATATAAATTTAAATATAAACAAAGGTGAAACAGTAGCATTCGTTGGTATGAGCGGGGGAGGTAAATCTACGCTTATTAATCTGATTCCACGTTTCTATGATGTAAGTGAAGGTGAAATTTTGATTGATAGTCATAATATTAAAGATTATTTAACAGGAAGCTTAAGAAATCAAATTGGACTTGTTCAACAAGACAATATTCTATTTTCTGATACAGTAAGAGAGAATATTTTATTAGGACGTCCTGATGCTACTGAAGAAGAAATAATCGAAGCAGCTAAAATGGCAAATGCGCACGACTTTATTATGAATTTACCGAATGGCTATGATACTGAAGTTGGAGAACGTGGCGTAAAATTATCTGGTGGCCAAAAGCAACGTTTATCTATTGCGCGTATTTTCTTAAATAATCCACCTATATTAATTTTAGATGAAGCGACAAGTGCACTTGATTTAGAAAGTGAAGCAATTATTCAAGACGCATTAGATGTTTTAAGTAAAGATAGAACTACACTTATTGTAGCTCATAGATTATCAACAATCACACATGCAGATAAAATTATTGTTATGCAGCATGGTCAAATCGTTGAAACTGGTACACATAAAGAACTGATTGCTAAAAAAGGTGAATACGAACATTTATATAGCATTCAAGATTTATAACTAAATAATGACTAATGAAAAAGACAAACTCAACTTTGATAGTTAAGTTTGTCTTTTTTTTATTGATATTTAATTTTTATAAATCAAAGTCTTCTTCTTGAATTTCAATATCTGTGTCACTGCGATGATACGTAAAGAAACTTAATCTTAGTCTATCTAAATGCTCTAAATAATATCGATATTCTTCAATAGCTGCGATAATTTGCATGATATTCGAATATGAATATTCTACTTGATATGGATTTTGAATTAATTGATATTGAAAAGCATCCATAAGATTTTTCTTTTGAGGATTTAAAATTTGATTATCAAAATCATCTACATTATAACGCGCCTTTTTTGATAAACTTTTTAAAATTTGTTCGTGATACGCTGTTAATGAATCTAACTCTAATTTAATTTGAAATAATAAATGATGATTCGTATTATGCAAATCATTTTGATATCTAGCCATACGATTTAATACTTCGTAAGCTTGTCGAGTTGTTCCAACGACCTCTTTAAATAATATCTTTTTACGATTTTGTTGAAAAGCAGCTTTTCTTGTAAACGTACGTTCTTCGTGATAATAGTTATAGATTTGTTCTAATTTTATAATGCGAGATTCTAACTGTTCACCATCTTCCTTTATCTGATGATATTCAGAAGTATCATTAATTACAAGTTTAAACCATATAAATATGTCGGAAGAAATATTAACTGCATTATGATAAATTTTAGTTTCGAATTTTGGAGGTAAGAATACTAGGTTTACAAGTGAAGCACTTAAAACTCCAATCATAACTAAAATAAATCTAAATGTAGCTGCAAGATAAAACGATCCTGTGTGTTGCCCCATAATGATTAACGCAGTGACACCTGCTAATGTTGCTACATGCGCCAAGTTTAATTTGTATAAAATGGCGATTAATAGAATGACTGTGATACCCATAATCACAATGTTTTTACCAAAAATGGTTACCATAATCACTGCTAATATAGCACCGATTAAATTACCTGTAGCTTGTTCAGATATCGTTTTCATTGAACGATATATATTAGGTTGCATTGCAAAAATAGCACTTATTCCTGCTACAGATTTCAAACCAACATTATCAGGTAAAAAAGAAGCGATAAAAAGGGCGAGAATGATAGCAATTCCAGTTTTAAGTATACGTGCGCCTAATTTCAAATATAACGCTCCTTTAAATAACAAGTTTATAGTTTAATGTATTTTTAAATTAGTATACACTCAACAAATAAAACTGTACAAGTATACGTATATATAAAAACCTAAGAATGTATATTTACGATATGACATTCTTAGGTTCGTTCAATTTTAAATATTATTTCATTTGACTGAAGGCATAGTCAGCCGCTTCTAATGTTTGATCAATATCTTCTTCAGTGTGTTCAGTAGTTAAGAACCATGCTTCAAATTTAGAAGGTGCTAAATTAATACCTTGGTTAAGCATAAGTTTAAAGAATTTTGCAAATGCCTCACCATCAGAATTTTCTACTTGTTCGTAGTGTGTTACTTTTTCATCTGTAAAATAGAGTGTTAGAGATCCATAGATACGATTAATTGTCGCAGTAATATGATGTTTTTCAATAAGTTTATTTAAACCATCTTCTAAACGTTTACCTAAAACATCTAATTTTTCATATACACCATCTTGCTCTAAAACTTCAAGTAATGCAATACCTGCTCTCATTGAAAGTGGGTTACCTGCCATTGTTCCTGCTTGGTATGCTGGACCTAATGGAGCAACATGTTCCATGATATCTTGACGGCCACCGTAGCCACCGATTGGTAATCCACCACCAACAATTTTACCAAATGCTGTTAAATCTGGATAAACATTTAATAAATCTTGTGCAGCGCCATAATGGAAGCGGAAAGCAGTGATGACTTCATCGTAAATCACTAAAGCTCCATGCTCATGAGTGATGTTGTTAACTTCTTCTAAAAAGCCTGGTTGAGGTTTTACCATGCCAAAATTACCTACAATAGGTTCTACTAATACAGCTGCTACTTCATCCCCCCAATGTGACATGGCTTCTTTATAAGATTCGATGTCATTAAAAGGTACAGTAATGACTTCTCTAGCGACACTTTCAGGTACACCAGCTGAATCTGGAGAACCTAATTGAGAAGGTCCACTTCCTGCAGCAACTAATACTAAATCAGAATGGCCATGATAAGAACCTGCAAATTTAATGATTTTATTTCTTTTACTATAAGCTCTAGCAACTCGAATTGTAGTCATTACTGCTTCTGTTCCAGAATTAACAAAACGAATTTTTTCTAATGAAGGAATAGCTGCTCGTAATTTTTTACTGAAATCAATTTCAAGTTCAGTAGGTGTACCATATAAAACGCCTTTAGCTGCTTGATCTTGGATAGCTTCAGTAATATGAGGATGAGCATGACCAGTAATTATGGGACCATAAGCTTGTAAATAATCAATGTACTTATTTCCATCGACATCGTAAAGATAAGCGCCATGACCTTCACGCATAACTACGGGAGCACCTCCGCCAACAGCTTTATAAGAGCGTGAAGGAGAATTAACTCCACCTAAAATATATTCATTTGATAACTTTTGAAGACGTTCACTTTCTGTGAAATTCATAGAGTATCAACCTTTCTTATTTAATAATATGCATTACTATCGTAACATAATAATTATAATATGAAGAAATGAGTGATACGATGTTAAAAATAGGAGATCTTTTTCCAAAATTTGAATTAGAGAATCAAAATGGTGAATTAATTACTAATGAAAAAATTATGGGAGAAAAAACAATATTATATTTCTACCCACGAGATAACACACCAACGTGTACAACAGAAGCATGTGATTTTAGAGATAATATACAATACTTTAATGATATGAAAGTTAAAGTTTATGGTATTAGCGGGGATTCTAAAAAAAAACATGAAAACTTTATTAAGAAGCATCATTTAAATTTTGATTTATTAGTTGATGATGAATTTAAGTTATCGGATGCAGTAGGAATATATCGTTTGAAGAAAAGTTTTGGAAAAGAAAATATGGGAATAGTGAGAACAACGTTTGTAATAGATGAAGCGGGATATATTACAAATATCATTGAAAAAGTAAAAGTTAAAACACAAATAGATGAATTAAAACAAATGCTGGAGTGAGATAAATGAAAATCGTAAGTTTGAAACGTCTAGGTAATATAGAAAATGAATTAATAGAAAAGTATCCTGATATTTCATTTTCGTTTTATGATAAAGCAAATAATATTCCAGATAACGAAAAAAAAGATCTTGAGGTGTTGATAGGATACGACGGGGAGATTAATGAAAGATTTATAAAGTCTTGCCCGAATTTAAAATGGATTGCATGGTATGCCACAGGTGTAAACAATCTACCATTAGACTACATTAAGAATAAAGGAATTACTTTAACCAATGCTAGAGGAATACAATCAAAGCAACTTTCAGAATATATACTAACTTTTATATTAGATGACCATAAAAAAATGAAAACATCCTTTATTAATCAACAAAAGCATATTTATGATAGTACTTTGATAGGTAAACGTTTAAAGAACGAAACAATTTTATTTTTAGGTACTGGAGCTATTGCTCAAGATACTGTAAAGTTATTGACACCTTTCGAATTGGACATAATAGGTGTAAGTAAAACAGGAAAACAAAAAGAAGGATTTAATCAAACATATGAGATAAATGAATTAGACAAGTTATTAGGAGAAGCGGATATAATAATTAATACCTTACCAGAAACCAAAGAAACATATCATTTATTAAACAAACATCATTTCCAATTAATGAAGGAAGATACTTTATTTATTAATGTAGGAAGAGGAACTATAGTAGAAGAACACGATTTAATAGAAATACTTAAAGAAAAATTAATACGTCATGCATACTTGGATGTATTCGAAAATGAACCACTAGAATCAGAACATCCACTTTATGATTTAGATAACGTGACAATTACTGCACATATAACTGGTAATGATAAAGAAAATAAAAAGGAAGCAACAAAAATATTTGAAAGAAATCTCTTTTATTTTCTCAATAAAGAAGAAATAAGTGAGAATGTAGTAGATTTAAAAGATGGCTATTAATATATAACTTATGGAATAATTGACAATGCCGTAGGAAAGTAGTTATATTATTAATAAGTTAATAATAATTATAAAGTAGAAAGATGGTGAAAATGATGAGTGCAGAAATAGAATCAATTGAACATGAGCTTGACCAAGCTATAATAGCATTAAGAAAGTCAGGCGTTCGTATCACGCCTCAAAGACAAGCTATTGTTAGATTTTTAATTAGCTCACATACACATCCTACAGCGGATGAAATTTATCAAGCACTTTCACCTGATTTTCCTAATATAAGTGTTGCGACAATTTACAACAATTTAAGAGTATTTAAGAAGATAGGTATTGTAAAAGAATTGACTTATGGAGATGCATCAAGTAGGTTCGACTTTAATACTCATAATCATTATCATGTTATTTGTGAACGATGCGGTAAAATAGTAGATTTCCACTATCCTCAATTGGATGAAATTGAACAATTAGCTCAACACGTTACAAACTTTGACGTAACACATCATCGAATGGAAATTTATGGACTGTGTGAAGACTGTAAAAACAAAGAATAAAGTTAGGCAATGACTTTAATGTCATTGCTTTTTTTGTTTGTAAGTAATCAAAAAAATTAAAAGATAAATACTAAATAAAAAAATCATAGAGTTTTAGTATAAAAAATACTCATTAAAGATAATGAATACATTAGGTGTGAAATATTAAACGATTTTATATTATAAAATTCATTGACGTTCAATAATAATCTTGTTATTATGTAAAAGTCGTCAAAAACAGAAGATATTGTTTGAAAACACAAAGTAAATTAGTTTAAAACAATGTTAAGAAAGTGTAATTTTGACTATTGATTATAAAAACAATTTATTATAAGATATTATTTGTTGAATTATTAATCAACTTCAAGAAAAGAAAAATTAAAAAAGTTCTTGACAAAAGTGGTTAGTATTTGATAAAATTAATAAATGTAATTGTTAAAAATGAACATTGAAAACTGAATGACAATATG